>NZ_FOEG01000015.1 GCF_900110585.1 Aquisalimonas asiatica
CTTACTGATCGAGCTTGCGCGACAAAAAATCGCGCTCCACCGTCAGTCGACCGATCTCGCGGTAAAGCTCGTCTGTGCTGGGCTCATCGGATTGCTTGCCGGCCTTCCTCTTGCCTTCGAAGAGGTCTGGAGCGTTCTCCAGCAGCTCGCGCTTCCAGGTACTGACCATGGTGGGGTGAATCTGGAATCGGGCGGCGATCTCGGATGTGGTCTGGTCACCCTTGAGGGCGGCCAGAGCGACTTTGGACTTGAACGATGGGCTGTATTGCTTGCGTTTCTTGCTCATGATTCTCCTCCTTGTGGAGATGATGAATCAGAGCTTAGGCACCTGTCCAAAATTTGGGGGCCACTTCACAGGAGCCAGTGGCGACACTACATAACTAAAACATACAGCGACCGGTGCTGCGCGGACGTCCTCGGCACCGACATCCCTTTCCGACTTCGAACGCATACAAATGACTGAACGAAAGGAAATCTAGAATAATGGGGCGCTTGCAGAATTTAACGAGTTATTTCAGAAAATCACTGATCGATGCCGAGCATTTGTGTCCTGATGATAAAGACTTGTTGCCGCTGATAGGGCCGAGTAAGGAAAGCGAGCGCAACACACCCTATAAAGCACTCGCGCGTGAGGATTGGTTAAAAGGCCAGATTCCTCGGGAGTGCGCCGAAGCCATCCTGGGCCAAAAGCAAGGGAAACACTCCCAACCGTTGCGAGAGGTTGAGCTGGCGATGTTTCCGCGTGTCGACCTAATCCGGTACCACGGCGGCAGTCGCGATAGCCGAAAGAGACGTGTGCTCTTGCCATTAGTGGTTTTCGTACGAATGGATAGTAGCGGTCAATTGTGGCCCAGCGGTAAAGCGCCGTGGATTCCACGTGAGTGGCTGGGGCCAAACCAAAGCAGTGTGGAGCCCATCGCCGATGTCGTGGCCGTTGACGCTTTTATGACAAAGCATCCGTTTGAAGGCATCGAAACATGGCCGGAGCTTGTGGCGTATTGCACGCGCCTGCTCTGCTGGGTAACCGACACGCCCTATCTGGAAGCGGATGAACAAGAGCCGGGCACCTCGCTATTCGACTTTGATATCCACTCCGGCTACGAATTGACTCAACAGAGCTTGTTGCAGGTAGAAGATCTGCCGGTTGTGGGTGCTAAGGATAAGATGCTCAGGGTGCTGGATGCCCTGAGTGGAATGCAGGAGCCACCGTTGCTTTACCAGCGCTTTGCCGACAGTGATTCACCGGGGCTGGAACCGTACCAGGATCTCGAGTCCAGTGGGGAACTGGCTGCCCGCCACGTGGGGCAGATGACAGGAGAATTTCCACTCTCCCCAAAGCAGCGTAACGCGTTACATCACTTCCTGATGCAGCAGGATGGCGAGATATTGGCCGTGAACGGTCCGCCGGGCACTGGCAAAACGACCCTCCTGCGCTCGGTAGTCGCTACCCTGTGGACTCAAGCCGCTCTGGAAGAGGTCGAGCCACCACTGATTGTTGCTGCATCCAACAATAACCAAGCCGTGACAAACATACTTGAGAGCTTCGCCAAGGTAGATGAAGGTGGTCTCGATGAACGTCTGGCGGGGCGTTGGCTGCCAGAGGTAAATAGCTACGGACTCTACTGCTGTGCCAAGAGCAAGGCCAACGATCAAAATCCATTTTTGTATCATGGTCCGGAGGGTGAGGGGGCCATGAAGGACTGGCAGACGCGGGACTTTTTTGAGCGTGCCCGTGCTGTCTATCTTGAGCGCGCCAGCCGTTGGAAAGGGACTCGTGTTGCCGATCTCGCAGATGCCAGGAAGGCGCTACATCGAGCCATGGAGCACCACCGGAAACAGATGGTGACGGGCCTTGAGTTGCTTGGGGATTTTCAAGCCATCCAACAGGAGGTCGTTGCAAGCCATGGTGGTTTGGCTGGGCTGCAGGCCGAGATCGTCTCTAGGCGGGCGCAAAAGGAAGAACGTGAAATCCAGCATAAGGAGCTGCAATCCCGCCTCGATCAGATCTATGCCTTGTGGGAGAGTCGGCCTTTGTGGGTGCGTCTGCTGTCATTGGTGCCTGGTATCGGCCCTTCGGTCCGGCAGCAAGAGCATCGTAAGACGGCACGTCTCTTAAACCGATGGGACATGTCTTTTGACGACCACTCCGATGCGGCGGTAGAGGGCTGGTTTCAGGCGCGACTCAACGCCAATCGTAAAGCGCTCCGAGACCTGACGCAGAGCATTTCAGATCTGGAGGCGTGTGGCGAACGCTATCAAGCCACCAGAGAGAAACTGGATGGCTGGATTGCTTATTACCAGCCCGATAACCTGAACTCGGAAGATCTCGTTGAGCGAGTCCATGTAATCAACGATTGCGTTCTACGGTTCGAACTCTTCAAGCTGGCGACGCATTATTGGGAGGCGCGGTGGTTAATGGAGCTCGACGACTTCTTGACCGCCAACGATACGGATAAGAAGTCGCCTTTCAAGGTTCAGCGTAAGTTGCGCCGGTTCGCCAAGTTGACACCCTGTTTCGTTTCGACCTTCTACATGACGCCTTCGACCCTAATGGCCTACGAAAGGCAGGATCAGGCATGGAAGGATATCCCGCTATTTGGGGAGGTCGACCTGCTGATTGTCGACGAGGCGGGGCAGGCATTACCCGAGGTTTCGGCTCCGACTTTCTCGTTAGCTAAGCGCGCCTTGGTCGTAGGGGATACAGATCAGATCGAGCCAGTATGGAGTGTGCCGGCCGGTGTGGACCGGGCCAACTTGGAACTTTTCAACCTGCTGAATGACGAGCGTGCAGACGAGTACAGCTATGATGATTTCTGGCTAACCAGCGGTCTACTGGCGAGCAGCGGCAACCTAATGCGCATAGCTCAGCGCCAATGTCGCTATCACCAGGTGCCCAAGCTGCAACGGGGGCTCTATCTCACTGAACATAGGCGCTGCTTCGATGACATCATTGATTATTGTAATGCGCTTGTCTATGAAGGCGAGTTGAAACCACGACGTGGCAGGCCCGAGAAAGACGTGCCATCGGGGACTCTCTCACTGGTGCCAGTCGACACACCCTCTCGCTCTTATGGTGGTAGCCGAGGCAACCCCGGCGAGGCCGAACGAATCGCGCGGTGGCTGAACGTCGAACGGCAGCGGATTCTGGATTATGCACGCGGACAAGAACCGAAACTAAAGGCAGAAAACGATGCCGAAGTTCTAAAGAAAACGGTGGGCATTGTCACGCCGTTTAGTAAGCAGGCAGCGTTGATCCGGTCCGAGCTGAGGGAGGCGGGCATCAATGGCTTGACCGTGGGTACGGTACACAGCTTGCAGGGCGACGAACGGCTGCTGGTCCTCTTCTCGAGTGTCTACGGAGTCAACGAAAAAGGCTCGGGCAAGTTTTATGATCGGGGCCATAACATGCTGAATGTAGCCGTTTCCCGCGCTAAAGACTCCTTTGTTGTCTTTGGAAGCCTCGATGTTTTCGGGCAGGAAAACCGGAACTCCCCTTCGGGGCTACTTAGGCGGCGGCTATCCGTTTTGGGAGAACCGGAGGCGGATCTTGTTAACTGAGGCGTATTGGGGTGTAAGCTCGGGGCCTGCATGGTTCACTCGGTAGCCGCAGAAAAGTCCAACACTGCGCTCGACTGGAGCGCAATTCCGCCGCGCTTCGTTGCCACTAGCGAGCTTGCGAGCTATACAGAGCTCTAGAGAGCGAGTAATGCTTACTGAAGACCAGATTAACCAGTTCATAAACGAAGGCTTTGTTAAGCTGGAGGGTGCCTTCTCCACAGAGCTGGCAAGGCATTGTCGAGATATTCTTTGGGCTGATACCGGGTGTGACCCAAACGACGCGTCGACATGGAAAGAGGCGGTGGTCTGGTTGTGGGATTACGACCAGGAGCCATTCGTTGAGTCGGCCAATACACCGGCACTGCATGAGGCGTTCAATCAGTTGGTAGGGGAAGGCCGCTGGGAGCCACGCTACAGCTTGGGTACATTCCCTGTTCGTTTTCCTGCAGCATCCGATACCGGTGATACAGGCTGGCATGTGGATGCCAGCTTCCCGGGCCCAGACGCAGATTCTGACGATTTCGCCAGTTGGCGGCTTAACGTCTATTCGCGTGACCGGGCTCTATTGATGCTGTTCTTGTTTTCCGATGTAGGTCCACTGGACGCGCCAACGCGGATTCGGGTGGGTTCACATCAGGAAGTAGCGCGTATCCTCGCGCCCGCTGGGGATGCTGGGTTGAGTTCCTTCGATCTCAGCGCAACGGAGCAATGTGAGGAGGTTCTGGCAACGGGGCCAGCTGGTACTGTATATCTGTGTCACCCGTTTCTTGTCCATGCGGCCCAAGTAAACCAAGGGGTTGCGCCACGGTTCATGGCACAACCCCCGCTTTACCTGGAAGAACCGTATCAGCTCGAGGGGAAAGAAGAGGGATCTTATGTCCCGGTAGAGGAGGCGATTCGCCGGGCATTGGGTAAACCCCATGTATAACCAGTCGTACTGGCGACGTTAGGCTTGGCACCATGATACGCCACGCAACAACAGCGGATGCCCCTGGTATTGCGCAGGTGCATGTAGAGAGCTGGAAAGTGATCTACGGAGGGCACCATCCGGATGAGTACCTCGACTCGCTCTCGCCCGAACAAAGAGCTCCTTCCCGGGATGAAGGTGCCGATGACGCGGCCGGCGAGCTCACCGCCATGTACCTGAAGCCGTCCATACCCGCTAGTCTCGCAAGTTCCGTAAACCGGCGGTGCGACGCCGTGCGCCCAGATAACGGATGATCAGCAGCGGCAGGTGAACCGCCAGCAGGGTCGTGGCGGTGACGAGCAGGAGGCTGCGCATCATGGCGGGCCAGGCGTTATCGAGAGTGCGGGAGCCGTCGATGATGTAGTGGGGCGTTCCGTCCTCGCCGGCGTTCGCGTCAATCAGCATTCCGGAGATGGAGAAGGGTTGCGCGCCGTCGCTTGTGGCGAGTTTCCGCAGGGCGTGCCAGTACGTGTATTCGTCCTGGAGGGAGCCCGGGTCGGGGATGAGATCATCGTGGTCGGCATTGCGAACCTCGACGGTCACTCCGCCGGACTGCGCGTTGTACACCCGCTCTGCGAGTTCGCGGCGATGCTGTGCGATGGCCCGTTCTCCCAGGTTGCTGATTTCACGGTGCAACCGGTTGATATCGCGTCGAATGAGAAAACCGGGCACGGATGCTTCGTCGTCGGTGAGGGCCTCTTCGGCCAGGGCGCTGATTTCGTCCCAGCTGTCGTGCGCGGCGTCGGTGTTGAGCCTTACTGTCTCGAGGATGCTGGTTTTCACCGTGTTGCATCTGCGGCCGATGTCGCTGTCGTTGCTCTCGACGTCCATACAGAACTGGTCGATCGTGCGCACCACTTCCAGCGGGTTGGTTGCGACGCGGATTTCGCGCAAGCCCGTGCCGCTCCTGCCACCGACGAACAGTTGTTCCCGGTAGGTGAGGGAGCGATGCTCCAGTTGTTCGGTTTCGGTGAATTCAATCGCCTGCCGGGGCAAGGGCGCGGTATTCAGCTCCGGGAGGTCGGGGTCCAGGCGGAGATGGTGGCAGTCCAGGTGGAACCGGTTCCTCGGTCGATTGGGGCGCTCCGTGACCTGGCAGTGGGCTTTGCCGCTCAACTGAACCAGCCCGCCGATGCCAGGGGGCGCATCGAGCAGCGCTTGGCCGTTGGCGTACTGGCTGGGTGTCTGGTTGGATAACCACGCCTGAGTCAAATGCAGGTCGTCCTGGAGGTTGATGTCGATATCGGAGACGGCCAGCAGGGTCAAAACCAGGGCTCCCAGCGCCGGGAGCGAGACGGCCAGATGCTTGCCCCAGTAAACCGGGGGCAGGCGCCGGTGTTCGGACTCCACGCTGTAATGCGTGCCCAGGCGAACGGCGCTTTGGTCCTGGACCCGAACTTCCGCTTCCACGCGCTCGCCGTCCCGGTAGGGAAGCGACTCAAACCAGTGACGGGGCACGGTGAACGATAGGTTGTCCCCCAGAGCCATTCCTACGGGGTAATTGCTGTGTTGATGGGCCAGGTCTTCCGGCAGGGTATAGAGCGGCCCGCGGACGCGATTGACTCGGTCAGGGGCGCCGGCCCGGTAAGGGCGCCAGAAGATCCACAGCCCCACGGCCGCCAGTAGTCCCGCGACAGCGAGAGCGCCGTGCCGGACGAGTTCGGTTTCAACGGACGCGCTGGTGGCCAGTGCGATGAAGGCTCCGATCCAGGCTACGGCGGCGATCACGCCGTATCCCCGGCCTTCCCGCGCTTCTGTCTCCGCCGCGGTTTCGGACCGCTGGCCGAGGATGTCCACGCGCCCACCAGGGCCTTCCTGGTTATCGTCATCGTAGATGGGTTTCAGACGCCCGGACGAGCCGCTCTCCCATTGTGTTTGTTTGGCCTGTCGCCGCTGGTCCCGCTCCTGTGCCCCGCGGAGATCGAAGGTGCCGTTCAGCGTGATCACTACGGCATACCGGCCGGCGTAGACGACCTCTGCGCTGTTCAGGATGCCGACGTGGTCGGCCGCATCCAGAGGCAGAATCACTTCCACCCCGGCGATGTGGTAGTGAAAGGTCTCCTGGCCGTGCGCTCTTACACCATGCAGGGAGAAATCGCCTTCCAGGCGGTAGACATTGTGATCCTGTAGAGAAAGCTCGCGTTGCGGTCGAGCGGGGTCCTTCAGCCAGGGGGCCAGGATCTCCTGTTCCCACCCCTCAAGCTGGCGGATTGGCGTGTCCAGCTGCCTTCTGTTAGCCGCAGCACGCTTGGCCTGGTAACGGCGCCACTGGTAGGCAATGAGGCTGGTGAGCGTTACGGCGACGCACAGCACCAGAACGGCGAGCTGAAAAAGTGCAACTCCGGACATCGTGTCTCCCCGGCTTCGTCCATGAAGGTCGAGGCGGGAGTATGCCCGACGGCGGCGGATTTGTCGTGCACCAGGTGCGATGCACGCCGCCAGGGGCGCACTCCAGAGGCGGAGTGCGTTCCACCGGCATGGTCGGAGCCAGCATGGCATGGCCACAAGCGGCCGCGGCGAGATGGCAGGAACCAGCTGGCAACGGCCGTTCGGGGCGATTTGGAACGCAGGGTCCGACCTCGTTGACAGGCTCAATACCGCGTGCCATCGTTATTGCGAATTATTCGCATATAACCCGGGGTCAGGCAGAGTAATGATAAAAGCTGGCATGAAGCGGGAGGGGGAGTTGCAGGACGAGATTATCAAGGATGGTGTTTTTCACAATCTTGTGATCTATGGGCTGGTCGATTCTTAAGCTTCTCGGTGTCGTGAGTGTGCCTAAATTTATCTGGAGATTTGTCGGTTTGGCGGTGCTGGTTGCCAGCATTGTAGTCGTATACTTCGGTATCCTCAGTGGGTATGGGTTTGTTAAAGAGATAACTGGCTCGTCACGCGAAGGAGTAGAGAATCTTGCTATCTTCTTCGGCTTTCTGACTGGTTTTGGTGTCGTGATGTTTTTCTCTGGCATCAGCCTTGTCTTGATTGATCGAGCCGTGACACACGTCATTCTCGTGCCGTGGTACGCCCTGATGATAGCGGGGTTTCTGGTATCAGCGTCGATGGCGGTGTTTGCGTTTTATTCCCGTTACACAGAATACGCGTCGATTGGTATTGAAAGTAAAGGTTTGGGAATGATCTTTGCGCTTGGGCTTGCTTTTATGGCTTCAGGTTGGCGTCAGAAGAAAGCACAGGACAGGTCAACGTTGTAGCTCTACGTTAGAAAACAGAGGAAGTTATGGAGATCCATGAAAACGCAGTTCTGAAAACATCAAAGGAGATCGAGATCTTTACTGGAGGAAGTCCACCTTCCCCCGGTGTGTGCCCGGAGTTCGTGGTGGCCTCCATCTGGATTGTGGCACGATAGCGCCTCCCGGGGGTTCCCAGGGAAACTGACGGACCAGATCGAATGAAGCACGGAGTCGTCATGTCTCAGCCAACCCTGGCGGATACGCTGTCAACCGCAACCCCCTGTACACCGGTCCGGATCGGTACGCTGGATCCGTTGGGCCGAGATATTTCGTATTTTTTCAATGGTCACGGCTATTACGCATTCTCCCACCACGGACAGCGTTTCGCTGAGTTGCCGGAGCTCGATGCAGCGACGCTGAGAATCAAGGGGAAAATCCTGGGGGATGGAAAGAGCACCATCATCGGGTGCAGTCATTTCGCGGTGCCGCTCAGTAAGTCCAGGCGCATTGGCAAGTATGGTCATTATTACTTCAAGATCGGCGAGGCCATTTATCAGGACAGGGGGCCGAATGCCGGCGTGTCCCTGGTCGAGCGTCCGGATATGGATGCGAAGACCCTGAGCGTTCTGGATGAGGACTACGCCAAGGACGCCTTCCATTATTTCCGGCGTGACGGGGAGAAGCTGCCTGTTGCGGAACTGGGTGACGAAAATGAACTGCCTGTTCGGTTGCCGGCCAGGTTCAGGCCGTACCAGAGCCCGTTCCCGCAGCTGAAAAACGACCCGGCTGCCGACCTGGACACCTTGTGGCAGTGGCTGATGGAGGAGGGGGCATCCAGTTGGGCTGCCTACGCGGCCGATGACCGCTTTTATCCGTATTGGCTTGCCTACTTCAAACTGGCTGCGCGGCACTATGCAGAAACTCGGGATGCGGCGGTGTATGAGAATGCACTGGCGGTCGCCGGGCGCTATGGCGCGCTCTTCGTGGCTGAACCGAATGCCCTGGACGAACTTGCGGCATTGCACGAAGCAGCGCGGCAACCGCAGCGGCTGAATGACACCATGGCGGCGCTTCGGATACTGAAGCCGGAGGATCCGGCGTTCACCCCGGACATTGCGCGTCTGCTGGAGCAAACCCTGGATTCCGACCTGCTGCGTTCCGCCCCGGAACAGACGAAGCCCTATCTGTGTCGCCGGGTCCTGGCGCGCTATCGCCTGCTGGACCGCGATGAGCTGGAAGCCCGGTGGGGGAAAGAAGCCCCCTGGTTCGTGGCCAGGCAAACGGAATACTTCGAACGCTACGTGCTGACGGAGAGGATGGTTTCCGTTACCGAATCCAGTGCCGCCTGGCGGATGTACCAGGCTTACAAGGAATATGCCCTGCTGAATCCGCTGGCCCATCTCCAGGTCGCCAACGGCCTGTTCACCATGGCGCACCATTGGCACAACTGGAGCGCAACGTTCTTCAATAACGAACAGCAGGGACGCATTGCCCAGGCCTTTTATATTGCGCACCGGTTTTTCCAGGCGGAAACACCGAACGCGCATGGCGACGCGGCGCTTGCCGGCGCAGGGAAGGTGGACCTGGTCGCGTTAAGCGGTGGCCTGGATGCCACGCAGCAGTACTGCGAGCGGGTGGCGCAGGCAGTGCACAGGGAAATCACAGAACAGCCGTAATCCGATAGTTCCTGCCCCGGGCAGTGCGCTCGGATGCCGCGTTGCTCAGCTGGCGCAGCCGCTGCGTCTGCAGCTCCGTCCAGCCACTGCGGGAGACGATGCTCGAGGAGACATCGTCCATGAGGAGCCACCACTCGTCACGCTCCGGGGGGAGGCTCGCGTCCAGGGTGGGATTCGCGAGCGGCAGCGTGACGATGGGTTCGCATCGGTGTGTCTGCGCGGCCCCGCAGGACCGCACAGACACCGGCTGCCTGTCAGTGGCGGGTTCCCTGTCGCGGTATCAGTCCCCGTCGTACATGGCATCGATTTCCTGACGGAACGCGTCCATGTCGTACTGGGAGCCGTTGAGCAACGTGCTCCATTTCCGGATCAGCGCCCCCGTCGCAAGGGCCTCCCGCATTTCGGCGTCAGTGGCGCCGTGTGCTTCAGCGCCCCTGGTGTGGGAGTAGACGCAGTAATCGCAGGGAATCTGCGCCGAGACGGCGAGCGCGATCAGCTCCTTGGTCTTGCCGTCGAGCGCCGTGTCCGGACTGACGATGATCGACTGGATGTTCTGCCAGGCTTCTTCGACGCTGTGCTCCGGATAGGTGTTCTGGACGAAGTCGGGCGCGTCGCCGGCATGCGCCGGAGCGGCGAATCCGGTGGAGATTGCCAGGGCCAGTGCGCCTGCCGTGGTGATGATGGTGGTCTTCATGGCTGCCTCCTACGGAACGTGTTGTTTCTACGCGGTTGGCCCAGCCTTGCAGCGCGATTGATTGCACTCGTGCCGCGAACTGGACAGTGTCAGCAGACCACGGCGGCGTTGGAACGGGTGTTGGAACGGTGAGGGCGGACTCAGGCCGGGAGGGTGCGGCCGAGAACGGCCTCGGCCTCCGCGGCGGTGTGCCGGGCGCGGGCAGAGAGGCAACCGTGGGCCACGGTATGCATGTGGTCCAGGTGAGCCAGCGCTGCCGTGCGATCACCTGTGGCCAAGGCGGTCCGGGCGAGCAAGGCACGGGCGATGATGACCTCGTTCGCCAGATCAATGATCCCGGCGGCATGCAGCGCCTTCTCTGCGCGCTCCCGGGCAGCATCAGGCTGCTCTGACTGCCAGTGGATCAATGCCGCCATGTTCTGCACGTAGGCGATCATCCACTGGCTGTCGGCCGCATGCAGCTGTTCCAGGGCATGATCCAGGCGCGCCGTCGCCTGCGGGTCGCCTCGCTGCAGCCTGGCCAGGGCCTCAAGGGCCTGTGCGAACGGCGCTTCTGCGCCGCTGTTGTCGCCGAGCTTGTCGGCGACGGTCTGCAGGGTCCGGCAACAGTCCAGTGCGTCGTCCGGGGCCTGCCGTTCCAGCTCGATCATGGGCAGCCGGGAGAGGCAGTAGCACTCCCACCAGGGCGTCCGGTCCCGTTTGGCGAGTGCCAGGGCATGCTCGATATGTGCCCGTGCCTGCACGAGTTCGCCACGATGGTGCGCCACCAGGCCGCGTGCCAGGGGGAGTTCGCAGCCAAGCTCCCGAACGTCCAGTTGTTCGGCGAGGTGGTGTGCTTCCTCCGCGAGCTGGGCCGCCCGGTCCATGTCGCGACCGAGCATGCCCAGGCAGCGCGCCGTATCGGCCACGGCCTGGACCACGGTGGCCGGTTCCGCCGTGCGCCCGGCCCGCTCCGCGAGCACGGTCACATCCAGTGCGTCGCTGTAGCGGCCACGCAGGTAGAGCAGGACGGCGATCAGGTAGAGCCCGTCGTGGACCTGCGTGGTGGTCCCGATCGCCCGCGCGTCAGCCACGAGTGTGCGGAGCCGCTGCTCTAGGTCTGGCGGTTGATACGGTTCCATCCCCGGGTGGATGTACAGTTCCAGCAGTTCAAAGGCGCGCTGCAGCCGGGTTTCGTCGGGCAGTGGTGCGAGATGGGTCTGACCCTGCTGCGCCAGGGCTACCGCGTCTGCATAGGCGTGGATCCGTAACGCGTAGCGGCCCGCCACTGCGCAGGCGCGCGCGGCGAGTGCGTGATCACCTCCGAGGTCGGCATGGTAGGCCACTTCCCCGGCAGACGACTCCGCCATGGGACTGCTGCGCGCGAGACGTCCGGAGACATGCGGCTGCAGGGTGCTCTTGCGCGACCACAAGCGTGACTGCTCGACGCTGCGCGCCAGGCTCCGGGCGATCTGCAGATGGATCATGCGCCGCCGTGGCTCGGAGAGAGACTGGTAGGCCGCGTGGCCGATGAGGTCGTGAGCGAACTCCCAGTGCCCCGCATCGGTTGCTCTCAGGATGGCGCGACGCTCGAGGTCCTCCAGACCTTGCAGCAGGGTCGTGCCGGGCAGGTTCATCACCGCCGCCAGTCGGTCCGGGTTGAGCCGACGCCCCAATGCCGCGGCCCATGGGAGAATCTCTGCCGCCTCCTTGCCGACTCCCGCCAGACGGCCCGCAATCAGACCGCCGAGGGTATCGCCCAGGAGCGGTTGGCCACCCTGGTGTGAGCGGGCGATTTCCAGGGCGAACAGCGGGTTGCCCTCCGATTCGCGAAAGACGTGGTCGCCGTCCACCTCCGGAGCGATGGTGTGGGCGATGGTCGCCGTCTCCGTCGGGGACAACGGCTCCACGGTCAGAATACGAAGGGCGCGATCCCGGCGCAGCGCGTGGACCGCGCGCTGCGCCGCCGCGTTGCATTCCAGTTCACCGCCGCGCGCCGCCAGGATGAACGCAACCGGGTGGCCGGTGGTGGCGTGGGCGACATAATGCAGCAGCGCGGCCGACGCCTCGTCAAACCACTGCAGGTCATCCAGGACGATGGCCGCCGGCGAACTGGTGCGCGTCATGTCGATCACCACCTGAGCAACGGCGCTGAACAGGCGGTTCCGGTCTCCCGAGTCGTCGGCCGTGGGCCCCAGTTCGGGGAGCAGTGCGGCGAGTTCGGGTCGCCAAGTGGCCGGGATGGGAATCGAGCGCAGGCCGTCGATCCAGGGTGCATACGGGCGTGTGGCATCCATCTCGAATGCACGCCCCCTGAGCACTTGCACCTGCTCGCCCTGAAGCTGGAGGGAAATCTCCTGCAGTAGCCGGGACTTGCCAATGCCCGGTTCGCCGCTGATCAGCAGGGGGGCTCGTTCTTCCAACGCTCCCCGAATCGTCGTCAGCTCGCGTTGGCGACCCACCAGCGGTGGCGCGTCCGACGAGGGTGCGGATGAAAGTGAGGGCGGCGCGGAGAGAGGCTGCGAAGTCGGGTTCAACTGGGCGTGCAGCTGTTCCAGTCGTGCCGATGGCGCCTGCCCGAGTTCGTGCTGCAGCATGCGCCGGCAATGCTCGTAACGCTGCCGCGCCTCTGCAGTCCGCCCCATCGCGTGCAGGAGCATGACCAGGTCGGCGTGGGCATCCTCGCAGAAGGGGTCCAGCACCAGCCGGTCACGCGCATACGGCAAGGCGGTATCGGGCTGGTCCAGCAGCCGCTGTACCAGTGTGCGCAGGACCCCGTCCTGCAGTTGCTGGAGTGCCTGCCGTTCGGCAACGCACCAGGCGTCGAAGGCGTAGCAGTCCGGCAGGTCCACGCTCTCCAGAAACGGCCCGCGAAGAAGCCCGGCGACCTGGCGGAGGCGATGCGTGGAGACGTCCTCGGGGGCCGAGGGGATCAACTCGCGCACGCGGGTGATGTCCAGCGCCACATCCTCGGCCAGGAAGGAGACGTAGTCGCCGTCCGCGACCAGCCGGGTGGTCGTGTCGTCGTTGAGCAGGGGGCGGATCTTGGCCAGGCACCAGCGCAGCTCCGCGCGCGGGTTCGCAGGGCCGTCCCAGAAGAAGTCACAGAGGTGCTCCCGGGACCGTGCCTGGCCCGATGTGACCAGATAGGCGAGCAGTGCGCGGGCCTTCCGGGAGCGCGGCAGTTCGATTGCGGCACCATCGCGCAGGATGGATGCCCTGCCGAGCAGGCGGATTTCCAGCCGGCACACGTCCGGCGTTGCCACGTGATCTTGTCCTGCCTATGACGTTGGTGGTGCGAGCCCTGCGTCCGTCGGCAGGACCATCGCCTGCCAGACGCGTTCGAACGGGTAGCCGGCCGTGCGGTAGGCCATGCGGACGGCTTCGGCATCCGGCGCCTGGAAGGTGCAGATCATTCTCCGGCGATCGCTGGAGAGATAGCTGCGCAGCCACTGAACACTGTGATCCTGCAGGCAGGGGCCGAGACGCTCACCCATGCGTGCCAGGTCGGCGTCCAGCATCGGCTCGTCGAACGTACGCTCCATGACCAGATAACTCATGGGTAGCCTCCACCGTCCATCCCGGAGTGTGCTCCAGGGTTGGTTAGTCAAGACGCCAATGCGCCGCACTCCCAAGTATAGTTATGACTGAGACATAGTCCGCTCAATCCGCGGTGGCAGCTGGCTCCTGTCCAGAGGCGTGGACATGTCCGAATCCCGGCCGATGCCGGCATGGCAGTGAAGGACGTGTGCCGCAAGCACGGCACTCGTTGCGCAGAGCCGTGCCGTTGATGCTGGATGGAGGAAAAGCGAAATGACCAGCAAGTGGCCCCATCTTGACTACCTTGGCTGGCGTGAGACTTGTTCAGCCCTGCATCTCTACCTGCAGATCGCCGGCAAATACCGGCTGGCTCATACACCGTGGCTGAACCATTCGTGGAACGCGACCTTCTATGTGACGCCGAATGGTCTGGCATCCTCGCCGATACCCGACGGCCCGGGCATCGAGATCCTGTTTGATTTTCGGGAGCACAGGGTCGTGGGCACTTGCGGCGAAGGCCGCCGGGCGTCGTTCGAGCTTGGGCCGTCCACGGTCGCGGCGTTCCACGCCAGCTTCGTGCAGCTGATTTCGGAACTCGGCGGCACGCCGACGTTCAACGGAAAACCGAACGAGGTCCCCGACCCGGTACCCTTCGCCGAGGATCATCGCGACCGGCCCTATGACCGCGACGCCGTTCAACGCTTCCATCAGGCGTCGATAGCGGTTGATAAGGTCTTCAATCGATTCCGCACCTCCTTTCTCGGCAAATCCAGCCCCGTTCATCTGTTCTGGGGCAGTTTCGACCTGGCGGTTACCCGCTTTTCGGGACGGCGCGCGCCGCTCCACCCCGGCGGTGTTCCCGCCTTGCCAGACGACGTGGCGCAGGAGGCGTATGACCGCGAAGTCTCGTCAGCGGGCTTCTGGCCGGGCGGCGGCGGCATCGACTATCCTGCCTTCTACGCTTACGCCTATCCGGCGCCGAACGGTTACCGGGCCGCGGCGGTCCGGCCCGATGCCGCGTTCTGGCATGACGGCCTGTCTGAATTCATCCTCCCCTACGATGCCGTGCAGTCGGCGGACGACCCCGACGAAGCTCTGATGGCTTTCCTCGTCTCGACCTACGAGGCTGCCGCCGATCTGGGCGGATGGGACCGCGATCTTCTGGAATGTGCCCATGGGCAGCCACGTCAGGTACGCACCCCGGACGCGGCGCCGGCGAAGGATGCGCCTTCAGCCGGCGACGAAAAGGTCGAGCGGGAGGATGGAGCAGCGAAGGGGCGCTATTGGATTGTCGTCGATGGCATCGAGGCCGAGATGACCTACAGTCGGGCCGGCGAAGGGTTGATCATCATCGACCACACGGGAGTGCCTGCGGCGTTGCGCGGCCGCAATATCGGCGAGCGGCTGGTGCGCCAGGCGGTTGAAGATGCCCGCCGCGACGGCGTCGCCATCATGCCGCTGTGCCCGTTCGCGAAAGCGCAGATAGACCGTCACCCCGAGTGGCAGGATGTGGTGCATCGGTCAAAGACCTGACGGCAATGAAATCTGATCTGCTGGTGATCTCCCGGGTTCGAGAGCTCCTGGCGGCCGAGCTTCGCATCAGGGCTCAATACATATTGGGGGGCTTTCATGGACGACGTGATCTACTGGTACGCAATAGCTGCGGTGTTGCTTTTCTTCAAGATGTTCGCGGTTTCTGCGTACCAGGGGTTTCACCGAATAGGCAAGTTGACGTTCAAGACGCCGGAGGATGCGGCGTTCGTTGGCCGCGCTGCGGCCAGTGAAGAGTTACCCCAGGTTCAACGGGCGGCGCGGGTGTGGCTGAATGATCTGGAGAACATTCCGATCTTCCTCGCGCTCGGCGTCGCCTATGTCTGGGTGGGGGCTTCAGCGGGCGCGGCACCTTGGTTCTTTCTTGCGTTCACGGGCGCGCGGTACCTTCACACGGTCTTCTACCTGAGTGGCCTCCAGCCCTGGCGCACCATTGCGTATGCCCTCGGTGTAGTGTGCATGTTCGGCATGTCCGTCCAGATCATCCTGGCGTTGCCTTGAGCAGTCCATCGAGCGGCCGGGGCGAACTGGCGTGGTCTTCCGGCATGGGTAGACGCCGCGGGCCTGGAGACCCCTTCCTGCCGCGAGATGCTGCCACATGAGCCTGGCCGCTTCTGTGTGAATGCCGCGGTGGCAAACCTTGTCTCGTCATAATGCCCTTCTGGCTTGTCTATACATGAATAGGTGGGAGGACTCGATCACAGGATCATTCGATATGTCGAAGATACGCAAACCGAATTCAAGCCGTAAGCCGCCAACTCCTTCCGATGACCATACGGTTATCGACGACTGGATTCGACGGCGGGTGATGCCTGATCTAAGCCCCATGGTTCGACAGATAGACGAGTTGATACGTAATACGCTGCCTCGGCTTCAGTACGCCATAAAATGGGGGAAGGTCTATTATGGGATTCCGGAGTTGGGGTGGGTTATCGAGTTAGCGGCCTACGATGTTTCCGTTAATATCGTTTTCCTGGGTGGTGCTGATTTTGATGACCCGCCTCCTCTTGGAGAGACCGACCGATCTCGCTATGTGAAGCTGAAAACGCTGGAGGAGGTGCAGGCGCCGGAGGTCGGCAACTGGATCAGACAGGCGGCAAGCGTGCCAGGCTGGCAATGATCATTTCCATGAGACATTACAGGAAAAACAGTGGCCATTGCTGAGACAGGCAGAATGCGGATACGCCACCTCACTGCTGAGGATGTCGGGGAGCTGGCGGCGATGCTCGCTGACCCGGAGGTCATGCGTCATTCCATTCGGGGCGTGCTGACGGAAGAGGATACGCGCGGCTTCATCTCCTGGTGCATCGGTCTGTACCAGCGCTGCGGCTACGGTCCGCTCGCCCTGGAGGACAAGGAGTCATCGGGGCTCATCGGTTTCTGTGGTCTCAGCCCGGAGACTGTGGCTGGTGTCGAGGAGGTTCATGTCGGGTACCGGCTGGCGCAGCGGTTCTGGGGCAAGGGGCTGGCCACCGAAGCTGTCCGGGCCACGGTAATGGATGGGTTCCAGACGCACCGGCTGGGATCGGTGATTGCCATTGTAGAGCCTGGTCATCCGGCTTCTTGCCGCGTTGCTGAAAAGGCCGGCTTCGGCTCCATTCAGCGTCAGCAGTTTCATGGGCGTGACGTCCTGGTATACCGCAGGTTCGCCCCGGTCCACGCCCAACGGTAGGTTTCACAGCGCGCCAGGGTACGCGCAGTCCGGCAGTGGCATCACCGGGTCAGGTTGATTCCTCCTCCGGGGCGTCGGTGGAGAAGGCGATTTGCCGCTGCGCCTCCAGTTCATCCAGCCGGGCAGACAGTGCACCGCGGATCGCATGATAGGACGCGCCACCGAGCACGAGACGTCGCGGCGGATCAGGTTGGTCCGCAACCGCGATCATCGCATCGGTCATGCGCTCGGGGTCTCCGGTGATGACCCAGTCGCCGCTCAGCAGCGCGTCACGCGTCTGGCGGGCGGGCGTGGCATCGTAGGCTGCAATCGGTTCCGGGTATACGAGACTGCGCCCGAAATCGGTGCGCGCCGGCCCCGGCTCGACAAGCGTGAACCGAATTCCGAACGTGGCCAGCTCCTTTGCCAGCGTCTCGACAAATCCCTCGATGCCCCACTTGGTCGCGTGATAAAGGCTGAAGCCAGGGTAGGCGATCTGGCCCCCTTCGCTCGAGACCTGCAGGACCTGCCCACCCCCTTGCTCACGCAGGGACGGGAGTGCGGAGCGGATCAGTACGATCGACCCGATGAGAGGAGCAAGGGTTCGACGCGGGCATCCGGCTCGGCGAGGCGGTACCGCAGGACATGGTTGCGGTGAGGATCAGTAGCGATCTCCGCTTCCTCGCCGTCGCCGCCCCGGATTATGTAAGCCGCTTCGGCGAACCCATCACCCCCGACGATCTGCTTGGGCATCGCTGCATCCGCCAGCGGCTGCCTAGCGGCAAGCGCTACCGCTGGGAGTTCGAAAAGCATGGGCAGGAGATTGCCGTCGATCCTCCGGGGATACTGACGCTTGACGACAACGACCTAATGGTCGAAGCGGCCGCCGATGGTCTGGGCATCGCCTATGTGCCGGAAGCCGCAGCGAGCGATCTTCTCGCGGCAGGCCGTCTGACAGCGGTGCTGGAAGACTGGTGTCCGCCTTTCTCCGGCTTGATGCTGTACTACCCCGGGCATCGCCACGTGCCCGCGGCGCTGCGGGCCCTTATCAACCTGTTGAAGGAGCCGGATACAAAGGCAGCCCTGCTTGCGCCGCCGGACGTTAGCGTGGGCCGGGTATCGTGAAACCGCCATCGACCAGGAGCGACTGGCCGGTAATGAATCTCGCCTCGTCGGTACAGAGCCATACCGCCACATCCGCAACGTCCTGAGGTGTGCCGATCCGGCCCAGGGCGGCCCGTGCCGCCAGCGGCGGGATGACCTCTTCTCCGTGGGCGCGCAGCATGGGGGTGTCGATGACGCCGGGATTGACGTTATTGATGCGTACTCCCTTGTCTCCAACCTCAAGCGCGATCGCCCGGATCATGGCATCCAGACCGGCCTTGCTTGCCGAGTACACGGATGTGCCGGCCGTTGCCCCAGTGGACAGGAATGAAGATGTGTTGACGATGGCGCCACCCGGGCAATCCTGGCCACCATCGAGCATGGAGCGCAGCGCGGCCCGGGTCAAAAGCCACGGCCCTTTCAGGTTGATGGCGATCAGCTCGTCGAAGCTCACTTCTTTCATCTCGATGATCGGGCGGCCATCACCCTGAATGCCGGCATTGTTAAAGACGCAGTCGATCTGTCCGAAGCGGTCCAGCGTCTCGGCAACGACCCGGTCCACGCCACCGGACAGGGACACGTCGGCGGCCACTGCAAGGGCTTCACCGCCCGCCTTCGCTATCGCTTCCGCGTTGGAGCGCAATGGGCCCTCCCGGCGACCCACCAACACGACTCTGGCGCCTTCCTTGGCAAAGGTGCGCGCGGCTGCTTCACCGATGCCACTCCCGGCACCCGTGACGATGGCAACCTTGCCTTCCAGGCGGGGATAGCCACTTTTATTCATGGTTAATATCCATTTATTGATTGCTGACACAGCGTCGCTCAAACTTATTCCTCGGTAAGAGGCAGAACAAGCCGGGAAACCCCCAGCACACTGATGGGCGGAATTCATTAATGCCGCGAAAGATGCGTGCCGGAGAATTTGCTGAACTGAGAGCGTTTGCTGCCGTGGCAACAGCACGGAGCTTTCGCCGGGCAGCCCTGGAGTTGGGGCTCGACCCTTCCACCCTCAGTCACGCGGTCCGTGCGCTGGAGAAGCGCCTGAGTACGCGCTTGCTACATAGAACAACCCGCTCCGTGGCCCCGACCGAAGCCGGCGAGCGTCTCCTTGCCAGGTTGTCGCCCGCGCTGTCGTCGCTGGAGAGCGCACTGGAAGAGGCCCTGGCTCCCGGTGACACGCCTTCTGGCACGGTTCGCCTTGTTGCCCCGCGCCTTGCCATTCAGACGCTGATCACTCCCATCATCGAAGGCCTGGCGCGCGACTATCCGCATGTGATCCTCGACGTGATCACGGACGAACAACCCGGTGATATCGTCCGATCCGGTTTCGATCTGGCGATCAAGCTGGGCGAGACGGTCGAACGCGATATGGTGTCGGTTCCGCTGATGCCCCGTTTCACGACCGCAGTTGTTGGCTCGCCGGCTTATTTCGCGGAGCACCCGCCTCCCATCACGCCGCACGACCTCGCAGAGCACCGGTGCATCGGCTGTCATAGCGGCCCGAATGGAAGCCTTTATCGATGGGAATTCGAGAAGGACGGAACCGCCGTCGTGATGGATGTGACGGGGCCGCTGTCCACCGATGATCCCGATCTGATGATGTCGGCGGCCCTGGCAGGCATAGGGTTGTGGCACGGCGTGGAAGAGCTGGCGCGACAGGCGGTCGCGGAGGGGCGGTTGGTGCGGGTGTTGGCAGATTGGTCACCGACCTATCCAGGCTTTCACCTTTGCTACGCTGCGGGTGTTGCGCTGGCGCCGCCGGCCCGGGCAGTTGTGGATGCGCTCAAGGCAGAGGCCCGCATCAACGTGTCCAATGCCACTGGCGTTAATTGGTAAGAACATGAAACCAGTCATTCAGGAAGAGATCAGCGGTTGTGGTATTGCGGCAAGTGCTGCGCTGGCAGGCATGAGCTATGCGGAAGCCAAGAGTAGAGCTAATGCACTGGGCATTTACGCGGCAGACCCGACGCTCTGGTCTGAAACGGCGCATGTCCGCAAGCTTCTGCAGGCGTTCGGTCTCTTGGCGGCGCCGGAGGAAACCCCGTTTGAGTCCTGGGAGCGCATGCCGGATAAAGCGCTTATGGCGATTAAATGGCGCGTGGAGAAGGGCAGAGCGTTCTGGCACTGGGTTGTATTTCTGAGAGAAGAGGGTGAGGCAACGGTGCTGGATTCAAAGAAGGGGTTAAGATCAAACGTCCGCCGTGACTTCTGGCGAATGAAGCCAAAGTGGTACATAGAAATCTTCAATTAACAGGTCGCAGGCGCCCGCAAACTTCGGGAGCCCAACGCCCGTTGGGCGCGGTCTCAGGTCTCGCTCAACAGCGCAATGCTCAGCTTCACGAAGTCGGCAGACGTCAGGATGCCGACCAGCTTGCCGCCCTCCAGCACCGGAAGACAGCCGTGCTTACGCTCGACAAAGAACCGGCCGGCGTCGACCAATGGCAGCTGCGGTTGAATGGTCTCGGTATCGGTCCCGAGAATATCGGCGACCGGACTTTTTTCCGTCTGCCGATCAATTCCTTGCAGGCCGTACTTGTCCGCAATGCGCAGCATCTCGGCCAGCATGGCCTTCTGGGTCACCACGCCAACAAACTCCCCGCCTTCGCGCGTGACCGGCAAATGGCGGATGCCATGCTCCGTCATCAGCTCCCGCGCCTGCGCAATGGTCGACTCCGGGCGCACGGTGATTACGTTTGACGTCATGATATCTGCGGCGGTTTGAGCGCTTTTGGTCATGTGGCGTATCCCGACTATGGTCCGATGTTGGCTTCCGCCGAACAGCAACCGCACATACCGGCCGGTGCATCCTTCGGCTTTCCTTCTCTAACACATCGGCCGATCCGGCCCGGACTAAAGGCGAGATCCGTGAAGGCGGGAGGCTGCCGCTGGAGTTCGACCTGGCAGGCTCGGGCTCACCCCGGCCCTGTTAGTGGGCCAGCAGGGCAGGCGCTGGTTACCAGCGCCATAACCGATGCGCGAAAAGCAGACTGACCACAATGCTGGGAAGCGTCGCGCTGCCGTACGCGAGCACAATGTAAGTCAGTGCATCGACGGGGCAGTACAGGCTATAGACCACGGCACCGATCATGCTGGCCAGGATCGCGCAGCCGACAGCCAGTCGACGGGGGTATTGGGGGCGTGCGCGAGCCATTCGTATTGCCGCCTTATTCGGCCGAGGCGTTGGAAGCCGCCGAAGAGAGTGGCGAGAGCTTTAAATCGCCGCTGGCGGCCAGTTCGCCCAGCAGGCGTTGGGGATAAGCCTGGTAGCGGTGGCTGTGATGATACTAACGGGCTTTGATGCCTGGATTCTGGTCTGGGCTACCGAGAACCTGCCGCAGACGTGGCTTGATCTCATTACCCGTTATTGAACCGATGATCGGCATGGCGCGCGGTCCTCACAGGGAAGAGGGATGGTGCCGCTTGGCGGGTTGTCAGCCTGGCAATGGCCAATGGAGAAGACAGTGCTAAAGCCGACGGGGGAAGTGGTGCGTCGTTACCCCCGCCGGCCCAGCGTTGACGGGCCCCGATGCGGCGTCGGTGGACGCCGCACCGTCGCTGGCTTAATCGTCCGCTTGGTCTCGTTCAAACCGGTCGAAGTAGGCCAGGGCGAAGACCAGGGGGGCCGTGTAGTCAATGGCGTATTCATTGGTGGAGTAGGACGGCAACTCATCCAGATACGCCTTTGCCGGCGGGACATCGCCGCCCTCGATCAGTTCTTTCTGCAACGGATCGCCGCCCGGGTGATCGTTGGGGCCACCCACCAGTAAGCCGGGGATGTAGACGCCCGTGGCGTGCCAGGTGCGGTGGTGGACGTTCTGCACCTGTTGAACGCCGGAGCCGGAGAGATAGCTGTAACTGGTGGCGTTGCGGCCCAGGACGTAATGGATCTGGTCTAGCGCAGCGTCCTCATAGGCTGCGTCGGGGGACACCGCATTGGCCATCAGCAGCAGGTTGCCAAGCGCCACCGCGTTCTTTGCCGAGGCCCAGGTGTACTGATCAGGCGTCAGCGCCGTGTTGTACCCGTCGCGATCGACCTGCTCCAGAATGGCATCCGCCGAGTCCATGAGTGCCTGGTTCACTTCCTCGTAGCGGTCTGGATCCGGCTCGTCGGCCGTGAGGTAGGCCCAGTGCCCCAGAGCAAGCGCATCCAGCCAGCTAATGGCCTCCGGATGCTCGGAGAAGTAGTCCGGCAGGTGTTCGTCCAGGTAGCGCTCGTAGCGGGCGTCGCCGGTGGTCTTGAACAGCTCCGCGGCCACCCAGAAGCGCTCCTCGGCATCCTCGTGCTTGTCGTAAGGGCCTGACCCGCTGTTCTGGTCTTCGTCCTCGCGGAAATACGGCTCCGGGTTCGCTTCCAGGTACTCGAAGGCATCCTTGGCGGCAGCAAGCAGTTGTTCCGCGTAGTCCGGGTCGTAGGGTTCATACAGGCGTGCGGCCATGGCCATCACGCCCCCGAGTATGCCGGTGCCGTAGGTGGACATCCCGTAGACGTAGCGTGTCTGGTCGTCCTCCTCCGGTGTCGTTTCCATGCTCGGCCACTCGGCTCCCGAGACCTTGTGGTAGGCGGCGCCGTCCGGGCGCTGCATCTTCAGCAGCCAGTCCAGCTTCCACTGTGTTTCCACCAGCAAATCGGGGAGGTCCGTATCCCCCGCCGCTTCCGCGACTTCCTCGGGGAAGAGCATTTGCCCCTGGGTGAACGCCTCTGGCGCCCATTCGTAAGCCAGCAGAAGTTGCGCAACGGAGATGGCGCCCGGCGTGGTGTACTTGCCGAAGTCACCGGCGTCGTACCAGCCGCCGAGCATGTCCAGCGTTTCTCCTTCCTGGTGGAAGTCATCGCTGAAGTACATCTCCGCCTCGGCGTCCTGCATGTGCGCCTCGCCGTGGTACAGCCCGGTCAGCGGGTCATCGATAACGAAGTTGGCCCGTTGCAGGGTGTAGGAGCGCAGCGTGTCGACCAGGGCGCCGTGGTAAACGTCAGACGAGATACGGAACGGATAGGACTGGCCGACGCCATCGACCTCAAGAACAAAGCGGCCCGTGTCACGGAGTTCGGAGAAGTCCGCCTGCTGAACGGTGTCCCCGGAGCTCTCATCGTCCACTGGCTCCGACAGTGTTCCGGAGTAGACGACCTCGCGTTCTCCCAGGCTCACGACCTGAAAACCGGTTGCCGGCTCGGCGACCACCACGACCCCCATTTTCGGGGCGTCAGGCAGGTATCCGACCTGATCGACCTTGACCTGTTGTCCGTACGATGACTGCACATTGTCGTCGGCATTCAGTGAACCAAGCGTGCATCCCGCCAGCAGGGTGGCGCCGGCCAGTATGGCCCACGCCCACACCTGACGCAGGTGTCTTCCTTTATCGAGTGTCATTGCGATGTGCTCCTCCGAAAAGCGTTGTTCTTGGTTTTCGAGGCCAGCGCCGGGTTCGCAGTGACGCCGTCGCAGGGGCGCGCTACCCCGTCAGTGGATGGCCTCTCATCGCCAGCATAGTAATAAACGGGAGGTTTGCAAACGTTTTCTTGTAGCCCGTATCTACATAAGCCGTTGCGCGCTGGGCTGTTCAGCTCCTGAAAACTCACCCTTTTCATGTGGGGTGGTCATAAGCGCATGAGTTTTAATGTTTTGACAGGGGTGCAAGAAGGTTCTTGTGCAGCATGAAGTCATGTTCCAGCCTGCGGAGGTGATGTTTCCAGGTGTGAAAACGTCACTCAAAATTAGGGAGGCAACGGGATGCATGGGCGCTCGTGCCTCGCGCCGGTTAGTTGTAGGTTGAACAGTCTCAGCGGACAGGAACAACGCGGGAGCGACCCATGACCAACTACCGGATCACCTTTGTTGCCGACGAGGACAAGGACGACTGGCGCGTGCTGTTCAACGGCTACGCCGATTTCTACGGGGTGCCGATGGACGATGCCATCGCTGATCGAGTCTGGCGCTGGCTGCGGGATCCGGGCCATGTCCTCGAGGGGTTGGTGGTGCGTGACGAAACCGGCCGGATCGTCGGCCTCGCCCATGTCCGCAGTTGTCCGCGGCCCCTGGGCGGCTGCGACATCGGTTTCCTCGACGACATGTACGTTGCTCCGCAAGCCCGCGGCAGCGGCGCGGCGGATGCGTTGCTCGAGGGCGTGCGTGCGTTGGCCGAGGAGCGCGGCTGGCCGGCGGTCCGCTGGGTCACCCAGCACTTCAATGCGCGTGGCCGGCAGTTCTACGACCGCTACACCGGCGGCCCGAGCGACTTCATCATGTATCAGTGGAAGCAGGAGTGAGCTGCCGGACCTGAGGTTCTCCGTGACGCCCTGTCGATTTGCTCGCCTGGCGTTCGACAACGGGGTGTCATTGGAGAGCTGAACAGGAGAACGGCATGACAACCCCGGCAAAGAACACGGTATGCCTCTGGTACGAACACGGCGCCGAAGAGGCCGCACGCTTCTACGCCGATACCTTTCCGGACTCATACGTCGGTGCGATCCACCGTGCGCCGGGCGATTACCCGTCGGGCAAGGCAGGGGACGTGCTCACCGTGGCGTTCACGGTGATGGGCATCCCGTGTCTCGGCATCAACGGCGGCAGCGCCTTTACGCACAGCGAGGCGTTTTCGTTTCAGGTCGCAACCACGGATCAGGCCGAGACTGACCGCTATTGGAATGCGATCGTCGGCAACGGTGGCGAGGAGAGCCAGTGTGGCTGGTGTAAAGACAAGTGGGGTCTGTCCTGGCAGATCACGCCCGTCGTCCTGACCGAGGCCATCGCCCACCCCGACCCGGCTGCGGCAAAGCGCGCCTTCGGTGCCATGATGCAGATGAAGAAGATCGACGTTGCTGCCATCGAGGCCGCGCTACGCGGATGACGACGGGCACCCCGCGATGACTGCACCAACCTTGATCCCCGGGCTCAGCCCTTCGCGTGATTGATGGCGCAGGCCACCTCGTGATTGAAGAGAAGCCTGACGCGTTGTCGAAGGAGATCATGGCTTTCGCCCGGGCATAGAGACCAGCGAATGCCCGGGGCCGTGTGGACACCGGTTGAGGCGATACCCCAAGGCGGTTGGCCCCGCCTAATAGCCAACCGTGATAGCGCGTCGGCTGTGCCTCGGTGTCTCCGCTTCATCGAGAAGGGCCACCGCGAAATCTTCCATTGAAATCCGGGACATGCCATTTTCATTCGTTATCAGGGTGTCGGTGCCAAGGCGATAGCGTCCCGTACGCTTCCCCGGTTCCAGCATTGCGGGTGGCGAGAGATAGGTCCAGTCAACACCCGTTTCACGCAGGCAGTGTTCGTATTGCGCCTGACAGGCGCGCGCTATTGCGATCGCGGACGCGGGAAGGAAGTCCGGCGAACTCAACACGGTTTCGCCTTCGCGCCCGGGCACCAGCAGTCGTGCCGCACCGCCAACGACGAGGGTCCGCACGCCTGCGCTTGCTGCACTTTCGAGTACCGCGCGGGTGAGTGGAACCAGGCTGTCCTCAAGCCCTTCCGGAGGACGCAGCGCACTGATGGCCAGATCCTGCCCCTCCATCGCGGGGACGAGTTGCCGCTGATCGCGTACATCTGCGGCGTAGGGGGTCACGCCATCGGGAAATGCGCCTGGCTTTGCCTGCGTTCTGGACACGGCAGTGACTTCATGTCCTCGCGCCAGTGCCTCATCCACGATGCGTTTGCCGACACTACCCGTGGCGCCGAGTATGGTGATATTCATTTGTAACCTCTTTCGTGTCCGTAGGGGGTGATTGTTCACGCCTGGTGTGGCCAAGAGTGAGCAGGGCGACTCCGGTGGCGATAAGGCCGGCGCCGACGAGCAGGCCTTCGGGCGGTGCTTCGCCCTGCAGGAATATTGCGACTGGCACCGCGACGACAGCGCCGACAGACCCCAACAGGCTGAGCAGTACCGGTCCACCTGTTCTCTGCAACAGGAACAACAGCAGGAACATCCCGGCGAAGACGACCGATTGCAGGGCGATCAGGGCGAGCGACAGGCTGTTCTCCGTGGGGAGCGGGAGCGCAAAGCCAGGCAGGAAGCCGGCGGTCAGCAGCATCAGCGAGGCGGCAACCAGCATCCCTGGTGCGAGCGCCCCGGCGGACGTGCCTTTGGGCCAGCGCAGTGTTCGGTAGAGGTTGCCGATGGCCAGCAGAACCGGTCCGAGAAGCGCGAGGAGGATCCAGAAGGTATCGGCATCGGGCGCGGACAGCTTACCGGCCGCCAGCACACTGGCTCCTGCCAGAGCCGCCGCCACGCCCGTGGCGCGAACAGTCTGGAAGCGCTCCATTGAGAGGGCCAGCGCGCCGATGTAGGTGAGCAGCGGTGGCAGCGAGATGATCAGAGCGACAAAGCTGGCTCCGACGTGGGGCACCGCCGAAAAGAAGACCAGATTGGAGCCGGCGACGCCTGTCACGGCCGATACCGCATAGTACTCAAGGGTGCGGGCACTGACGGGTGGCAGCTCCCGGCGGAACGCAGCGACGGTGAGCAGGATCAGGGTTGCACCAAGGATCGCCCAGAACAGAAAGGTCAATGGTGGCAGATGCGCCTCACCTGCGATCTTCGCCAGATTCGTGGAAAGACCCAGAAGCGCTCCTCCGGCCAGAAGGCTTAGTAGCGGAGCGAGCCACACGCGTTGATGTTCGAATGCGTTTGTTGCCAGCTTCATCACCGGTTCGGACTCCAAAATTATCTTGAATTCAAGATAGGTGGGTGAAATCTTGATGTCAAGATAAAGCCGTGGCAGGCTACGGAAATGGACCATGTAGACAAGATTCTCGCGCAGTGGAGGCAGGAACGGCCCGATCTTGAAGTCTCCCCGATGGGTACGATCGGGCGGATCAAGCTGTTGTCTCAACTACTCACTCGGGGATTGGAGAAGACGTGGTCGGCGCACGGCCTGAGCGGTGCGAGTTTCGATGTTCTGGCCACTCTGCAGCGATCGGGCTCACCGTATGCGCTGTCACCCGGAGACCTGATGGCGTCCACCATGGTGACTTCGGGCACCGTGACGCACCGTGTTGATCAACTGGTGAAGGCGGGGCTGGTTGAGCGCATCAGGAACCCGGATGACGGTCGTGGCTTCCTGATTTCCCTCACTGCGCAAGGCCACGAACTCATCGATCAGGCGGTCACCGCCCATGTCGAGGCTCAAGCGGAACTGGTCGCTGTCCTCACCGACGAGCAGCGCGCTCAACTCGACGATCTGCTGAGACAGTTCCTGCACGGCCTGGAGCAAAGCTGACCCCGCATGGCAGCATTGGCATCAGCTACAGGCGCCGCGCCATTACCAGTTCCTCGTGCCCGGTGTGTTCATCGACCTTCTCCGACACGGCCCTGAAGCCGCAGCGCTCGTAGAACCCGATTCCGTTGGCGTTCTGCTTGTAGACATCGAGGGTCAGGTCGGGGCAATGCCGCAGGGCTTCCTGTAGGAGGCGTCGGCCGATGCCAAGGCCCTGGTGGCCGGGCGCGACGAACAGCGCCGCAAGCTGTTTCTCGTGGAGAGAAAAGAAGCCGCGGATGGTTTCGTCGGCCGTCTCCACATACGTGTCAGAGCCAGGGATGTAGATCTCGCGCATGTCGTCTGCCCGAGCATGCCAGAACGCCGGATCGATGAAGTGATGGGCTGCGATGGAGGCGTCGAGCCAGATCTGGATGATTGCGTCGAGATCGTCGGGCCGGAAGCGGCGGATCATGTTCCTTCTCCTTTGCTGTACACATCGATCAGCGTGTCGTGCCGCTTGAGGTTCTCTCGAACCTGGGCAGTGTAGCCGACACGTCCAACGTGGCACCTCGGTGTGAAGATCTGCGAGGCCGGCTGGACTTTTCGGTCGGGCGCGTCTTTGCTTCACCGTAGGCAGACCTTGCCATGAGCGGCCGAGGGAGGGCGGTGATGACGCAGCACAGGATTTTCGCGATGCCGTTTGCCAGGATTTATAGCGCCTATCTGCAGAAGGCGGAACGAAAGAACCGCATGCAAGACGAGGTCGACGAGGTTGTATGCTGGCTAACGGGGTATACCCGGTCAGGGTTGGCGGAGCAGGTCGAGAAGGGCATCGATGTCGAGACCTTCTTTGCCGAGGCGCCCGCATTCCATCCGCATGCCCCGCTGATCAAAGGCGTCGTATGTGGCGTTCGCGTGGAAGATGTTGAAGATCCGCTGATGCGGAAAATACGCTACCTCGACAAGCTGATTGATGAGCTTGCAAAAGGGAAGGCAATGGAGAAGATTCTGCGGTGAGGGTAATCGGACGACGATCGTGACGTCATAAGCGAAGGAGAGCAACTATGACAACGGAGCAGGTCGAGACGCTTCTGGACGATGTTCGCCATCTGGGCGAGGCGCAGCACGCGATCATGTTGCGGGTGCGCGAGCTGGTCCTGTCAGCCGGTCCGGATGTGTCCGAGGAAGTGAAGTATGGCGGCGTTCTTTTCTCCGTGCATTCGCATTTCTGCGGTGTTTTCGCCTACGCGCATCATGTCTCGCTGGAGTTCAGTGAGGGCGCCAGACTGCCCGACCCGCACCACGTGCTTGAGGGCGGCGGAAAACACCGCCGCCACATCAAGCTGCGAGGGGCTGACGATATTTCCGCGAAGCGCGTGGGTGAGTATGTGCGGGCTGCTTACGAGGCGGCGCGGCGGGGTCAGTAACGCGGGTGGTCAGCGCCTTCACTACCGCAGATGTTCGGAGAGTCGATCGATAACCTGCTCATCCTCCGCCATCAAGGCAACATCCATGGGGGTGTATCCATTCTCCAGCTCCGACTGATGCAGGTCGAAGCCTGCGTCAAGAAGCAGTTTCACCGCCTTGCCGTCCCTGAGGGTGATTGCTTGCAGCATTGGATCAAGCCCGTCCTCGTTCGGTTTCTGGAGGTCGGCTCCGGCCTGAATCAGTAACGTCATGATTTCGTGGCGTTTGCACGATGCTGCGGCTAGTAGCGGAGTCATTCCGGTCGCATCCTGCCAGTCGGGTGACGCGCCAGACTCAAGTAGTGCTGAAACAACGTCTGGATGCCCGGCGATGACAGCACCGCTCATTATTTCCGGATCCAGATCCGACCAGTCCGCGTCCTCGGTCCACTCGGCAATTTTCGATGCATCACCGCGTATGGCCGCGTAGTAGATGATGCTTTTGTCGTAGAGCCGGTCGTCTCCGTCGGAGTGCTCGATCATGTCTGCGGCTTCTTTGGGAGCCGTCTCAGGTAAACCCTCGCAGGGGCTTGCCGACGCATTTACGGAAACAAGAAGGGCCGCAACCAGGAGTATTGGGCCGGATATTGAAGAAAACGACTGACATCTGTCCATGATGTATACCTACACGCGTTTGTTGAGGGAGCCGCATCCCCGAGCGGATCCGTTGTCAGGGGCTGGGAGTCATTCCCGGCGCGGTCAGGATACCTCGAACGCATCTGGGTTGCGCTGGATCTTCTCGGTGCTACTCGAGCAAGTCGCCGACCTCGCCCCGCCGAACGGGCGCGCATGGCCGGGCGAGGTCGGCGCAGGCCTCACCTTCCTCCAAAGGTTGGTGCGTAATCCTGGCAGAACCTCAAGAACGTCGTCGGCTCCCGGCCCAGGATGTTCCGGACGTTGTCGGTGATCACGTCGTCGTGGGTTTCGCCGTTTCGGTTACGGCGATTGACGTCTTCGACAAAGCCGGCGAAGTCTTCCGGTACGCCCTGGGCAATCAACCGGCGCCGGAAGCTGTCATCGTCCAGTTCCACGTACCGGATGCGTCGCCCCAGCACCTCGGACAGCACCTCGGCCGCGTGGTGGTGGGTGATGGCCTCGGGGCCGCTGAGCTCGTAGGCGCGGTTGTCATGGCCGGACTCGGTCAGCACCCGGGCAGCAACGTGGCTGACGTCGCGTGTGTCGATCCGGCTTACTCGGGCATCACCGATGGAGTCGTAGAAGGCGTCCTCGTTGCGGATGTCATGGCCCATGAGGGTGATGAAGTTCTGCATCAGGTAGTTGGGACGCAGAAACGTCCAGACCATGCCGGTCTCCTGAATGCGCAGCTCGATCTCCCGGTGCAGTTGGCCGACGATGAAGGTATCCCTGTCCGCCCCGAAGGACGAGACGTAGACGATGCGCCTGACTCCAGCCTCCCGGGCGGCGTCGACCATGGGCTTCTCGTGGGTAACCTGCTGGGACAGCAGAAACAGCGAGTCCACTCCTTCGAGCGCCGGCGACAACGTCTCGGGGCGATCGTAGTCGATGTTGCAGGTCTCCACGCCGTCGGCGTCCAGTGGCCGGACATGGACCGCTGCGCGCACGGGTTCACCTTTTCTTACCAGCTCTCTCAGCAGCTCGGAGCCGATCGTTCCGGATGCGCCTGTTACAAGAATCATGAGGAATCTCCTTGCGGTTGCGTTGCCTGCGATGGGCAACGGTGTCAGGTCAACGACTTCGGCCGAACGGGAAGCCGTTGAGCCCGAGGCTAGCGGTGATGGGCGCACCGGCGCTTCGCGCAGACGGGCCATGAAGCACAATTCGGGGGATGGCCTGTTCGGGCCATGGACGGGTCAGATGAGGCCGGCGGTGGCGGCTTGTGTTGCGGCCGCGGCGCGCGTTGGGGCGTTCAGGCGCAGCAGGATGTTGGCGACATGCCGGTGCACGGTATGCGTGCTGATGCCCAGCGCGGAGGCAATCTCCGCGTCACTCATGCCCTGTCCGACCAGCCGAAGAATCTCGGCCTGTCGCGGCGTGAGCGGCGGTGGTTTGGAGGTGGAGGGCTGCTCAAGCCGGCCGCGGGCGCCCAGGCGTTCCAGGGTGCGCCGTGCGCTGGCTGTCTCGGCCCGGGCACGCTTCGGGCGCTCCAGGGCGGTGAGCACTTCGGCGAGTTCCAGGCGGGCCCGGGCGGCCTCAAAGGGGGTGCCGGTCCGCTCGTAGGCGGCCACCGCATCTTCGAGACAGACAAGGGCATGCTGCATATCACCCGATGCTCGGGAGAGGACGCCAGCGGCAAAGCACGCCGCCCCCTGAAGGGGGCCCGTACCGGCGGCCGAGGCGATGGCCTTGAGTTCATCGGTGGCCCTGGCCGCACGTGCATGGTCACGGTTGGCGGCGTCGATGCGTACCTGAAGCTCCAGAGCGGCGGCACGGCCAAGGCGGTTGCTCGCAGGGATATGGCGCAGGACGGTTGCGACCCGCTCGGCGGCATCCTCAAGGTGTCCGCGATCCACGGCCACCTCGGCCAGACCAAGCATCGCCAGTGGATGCCATTCGTGCGGCAGCATCAGTGCTTCAGCTTCGTCCAGATAGCCCTGGCGGCGGCGCAAGTCCCCCAGGCGAATGGTGGTCTCGGCCGTTTGTGGTGGCCAGCTGACCTGAAAGCAGGCCGCAGCCTCGCTCAGGGTGGACTCCGCCTCCTGCCAGTGGCCGCGGCAGGTCAGGAGCGTCGCGTAATGAGCGCGGCATATCCCCTGGCTGGCCGTGTGCTCGAGCCGCTCGGCGGCGTCGCGCATCATCTCGCACCATTCAGCGGCACGGTGGAAATCGCGGGCCCGTTCGCAGGCGAAGATAAGCCAGCAGAGGACGGGCAGTTCCCAGATCGGCTGTCGTAGCTCTCCACCGAGCACTGCGGCCGCCGCTTCGTCAAGCCGTTGCATGCCGTCATCAATCCGGCCGTCACTCATGAGCGCCAGCCCTTCCATGGCCAGTGCAAGGATGCCGAGGTCGGGGTCGTCGCAAGCCTCCGAGACAGTCAAAGCGGTGCGGGTGCACCGCCCCACATGGTCAGGGTCCTCGTCGTGGCTGAGGGAGGCCCAGCAATCGAACAACGCGAGCCAGCCGTGTTCCGGCACCATCGGGTGGTCCCGCAGCAGGCGATGTGCACGTTGCCTCCACCCGCGGGCGACCGCCAGTTCGCCACGAAAATCCTCGTGGTCCTTGCCGGCCCACATGGCCATGCGTGCGGCGCTGACGGGGTCGTTCTGATTGCGGTACAGCCGGTAGGCGTTCTGCCGGGCCCATAGCACTTCATCACCCGCATCCATGGCCAGTGCGGCCCAGCTCAGGCCTTCGTAGGCTTGCGCACTTTCCCGGGCCTTCAACGCTTCCTTGAATGTGGCGCGGGCCCTCGCCCAGTTACTCTGCTGCAGGGCCTCCTCAGCGCGGCGTAACGGTTCGTCCGGGTCGGCGCCTGACATGGCAGCCTCCGATATCAGCCCGTTCGGTCAAGAGCGAGTGCCTGCGCCCGGTGCGCTGACACGCATCACGCCGCGTCGCCATCCAGTCTGTTGGCGTGAATGCCTCCGCCCTTGAGGATCAGCTTAAGTGAGGTATCGGGGGTGTCCAGAAACGTGAGGTCTTCCTCGGGGTTGCCGTCTACCAGCAGCAGGTCGGCGAGGGCGCCCGGCTCGATGACGCCGAGCTTGCCCTCATAGGGCGCGCGGTCGCCAGAGAGGGCGAGCAGCTCGCCGTTCCCGGCGGTTGCCTTGCGCAGCACGGATAACGGCTCCATCCAGCGCGTGAGTTTGGCCAGCTGCCGGCCCTGTGACTCGGTCTTGCCCGGGCTCATGAGGATGTCGGTGCCGAACCCGGTGCGCACGTTGTGCTTGTCGGCCAGCTCGAAAGCGCGCTCCGTGCCTTCGGCGACTTCCGCCTGCAGCGCCTGGCGGGCAGCGTCGGGGTAGACGTTGGCGTCCTCGTCCTGGAGGAATGGTTGCAGGCTCCACCAGATGTCGTGGTCCGCCATCATGCGCACGGTCTCTTCATCCGCGAGCTGGCCGTGCTCGATGCAACGCACACCGGCACGAATGGCACGCTGAATGCCCCCGGGGGTATACACGTGGACGGTCACGTAGGTGCCCCAGTCGGAGGCGGCATCCACGGCCGCGCGCAGTTCCTGCTCGGTGAACTGGGCGGAATCCAGTGGATCGTAGGGGGATGCCACGCCGCCGCCGGCCATGAGCTTGATCTGGCTGGCGCCGCGCATGAGCTGTTCACGCGTCCGTCGGAGCACGGCGTCGCCACCGTCGGCAATGGCGGCGACGCCGGCCCTTTCCGTGTACGAGAGATCCCCGTCTCCCGCCCTCGGTAGCTCGTTGAGCAGGCGGAAATCGCCATGCCCGGAGGTCTGGCTGATCATTGCCCCGGCCGGGAAGATGCGCGGCCCGGCCATCACGCCTTCGTCGATCGCCTGCTTCAGCGCAAATGCGGGCCCGCCCACGTCGCGCACGGTTGTGAACCCCCGCAGCAGCGTTCGTTCGGCCTCACGGGCGGCCACCAGGTGCACGTAGGCGATGTCGGCGGTCATGGCCGTCACCTGCGACACCCCGCACAGTGTCGAGTGCCAGTGGGCGTCGATCAGCCCCGGCATCAGTACGTGCCCCTGGCAGTCGATCCGGCGCACGTTCTCGGGGGCGGCGTCGGCGGCGATGACGTCCTTGATCCGGTCGCCTCCCACCAGCACGGCGCGCCCCTGCTGCAGTTCCAGGCGGTGGCCATCGAACAGGCGCAGGTTGGTGAGGAGCAGGGGGCGTGGATCGCGTTTGGGAGCCTCTGCCATTAGAAGGGGCGAGGTGCCGAAGCCGGCGTAAAGGCCGACGGCTGCAGCCATGCCGCCCAGGACCATCCGGCGCTGGATGTCCATCTCCAGGCGTCGGAACCCCGCCTGGACCCGGGGGTGACCACATAGGCACTCGAACCCGTGCGCCTGACCACAACACGCGTGCGCTGATGCCGCCATGGTTTCGCTCCCCGTCGTAGCCCCCAGCGGGCTCGTCACAGAAGCTAAGTATTGGCGTAAGTCGGGCGGCGTGCCACGCCGCTGCCTGCTCAGTCCGAGGTACGGTGGCGCGTTCTGGTGCGATGGGCCGGCGTGTCGCAATAGAGCGTGCCGCGGGCCACGCGCTCCAGGTCGATGTGGCGCTCCACGCCGCGCTGCAGTTGATTTGGCGTCGCCGCCAGGGTGGTGCAGGTGTTGCGGTTGGGCCGGCAGAGTTCGACCTGCGCGCCGTTGTAACGGGCTTCGGCCTGGACGCGGCGGGTGCTGCGGTCTATCTCCGGAATGTCGATGACTTTGGTGTCGCCCCGCAGCACGGCGAAGCCGACGGGTTCGGCGGTACGCCAGTCGCCGCCCAGGTAGCCCTCGGCATCCTGCAGCACGCAGTGCACCACTTCGCCCGGCCCGGCGTCGCGCAGGCGCGCTTCGCGGCGGTCCTGTTCCAGTCGTTCCTGCTCCGCGGCCAGGCGGGCGGCCTCGGCACGCCGCGCCCGCTCCTCCTGGTCCAGCTCGGCCTGGTGTTGTCGTGCGTCCAGTTGCTGCTCCGGGCTCAGTCGCGCCCATTCATCCTCAGTCATTCCAAGAGGGTGGGAGGTGGTGGCGCAGCCGGCGAGCAGGGCTATGGACAGGGTGACCAGGGCGAGACGAGTGGCATGCAATGACGTGTCCTCAGGTGAATGGGCGGGTCGCTCAATGGACCGGAGGGATAAGATAATGGAAACTTGATCGAAACACACAATCGAGGGTGCACACGGTGAGAAAGCGGGTAATGGGGGTGTGCCTGGCGGCGACGCTGGGTTCGGCGGCGACTGTCGTGTCTGCATCAGGCGATGACGATCGGCCACTCACGGCGCTGGGTGGGGTCGAATTGCTGATCTCCGGCGCGGACTACGCGACCATCCTCGATCATCTGCTCACAGCCAACACCGGGGTCGAGCCGGAGCATCTCGGCATTGCCTTCCACAACGCCGCGACCGGTGAGCGCCTCGACCGCCAGGAGGTCCGCGAGCTCATGGGGCCTGTGCGGCAGGATGGTGCCTACGAGTTCCTGTCTCTGGCCACGGAGTTTACCGGCGGAGCGTTGCCGTACACCCAGGCGCAACTGGAACTGCTTATGGACGCCGCGTTCGTTGCGAGCATGCGTCAGCCCCCGGACCATATCAGTGTTGAGTATTACGACACCCGCACGGGGCCGGTCGGTGTCGGGGGTGGCGTGTCCGGCCGGGTCCCGGAGCGGTCGGAGGGCACACGGTCGAACGAGTCGGCGCGGGTATCGCCGGAGTCGTATCGACCCGCTACCGAGGCGGAGGTGATCGCCCACTTTGAGCGGTTGAACGTCCGTGTGCCGCAGCGCCCGGGATACGTGGTCCTGCCGCTGATGGCCGGGGCGGCCGACGACGACGCGCTGGACGCGGCGCTGGCGCGGCAGATCGCACGGGCGGAAGCCGCGTTCGATGTGCGTTTCGAGGAACGCATCGCCAAGCTGATCGATGTCAGCCCCGAGGGCGTGCCGCGGGTATCCATGGTCGGGTACTACACCGCTGAAGAAGACGTGCTGCGGGCGTTGGAAGAGGAAATAGACGGGATGTTCTACGAGGCTAACGCAGAGCCGGATGTCCGTTGAGGGTGCAGGAGCTTCAGCCCGGGGGAGTATCCCGGGCTTTGCACCGTAGCCTGTGAGACGCTAGATTCATGGTAAAGGATACCCGGCCACGGAGCGGTTGGGAGGCAGGAGCAGCCGCAGCGCACAGGGATGTCGAGCACACCGGGCCCATGCCCGCCTACCGCTTGCCCCCTGACGTTGCCGCGTTTTCGGCCCGTGACTGTTCATGCCGGGTGGATTGTGGTGTCACAGGGAGAGTGTGCGATGACAGGACGTCAGGCGGAAGTGACGAGCGTTGCGGGCGGGGCGGATGATCCGCTGGTTGCCCCGCATCCCCACAGACAGTTCCGGCTGGAGCTGCCCGATCTTTCCCCGGACGCGCTGGAGGTGGAAACCCTGGCGTGTGATGAGCATGCGGTGGACGCGGATTACCGGTTTGACGTGGCGGTTGTGAGCCGCCAGCCACTGGATGCCAGGGCACTTCTCGGCGCACCGGCTCGGCTGGCACTGGGGCTGGGCGATGCGGCTTCGGTGATCCACGGCGTGGTTGTGGCGGTGGAGCAGATCGGCGAGGGGGATCTGGGCCATGAGGCGCGGTTGCGCCTCCACTCGCCGCTGTGGCTGCTGACCCACGCGGTGCACCACCGCGTATTCCGCAAGCGCACGGCACCGGAGATTGCAACTGAAGTGCTTGAGGCCGCACTGCCAGACGGCGTGCGGGTGGAGGCCGAGGTCGGGCGGGAGTGCCCGCAACAGCCCATGGTGGTGCAGAACGACGAGCCCGACGCGGTGTTTGTCCAGCGTGTGCTGTCACGGGACGGGCTCCTGCTGTTGGTCCGCCAGGAAGCGGACGGTCCGGTGGCAGTTATCCACGACGATCTCGCCCAGGCGGTGGAAGGGTGTCTCGATCTGACCTACCAGCGCCAGAGCGGCCAGGTCCGTGGCGGCGACAACACCGTGCACGCATTGCGCTACTGGGATGCGCTGCAACCGGCCGGCGTGCGTGTTGCCGATTTCGATCCCGCCCATCCCCGGGACAACGCGCCCGGCCTGGTCGAGGGCACCAGCGGCGCCGGCCGGGTGGAGTTGTTCGGGCAGCGTGGCGGCGGGCGCGAGGCCTCTCGCGCGCTCGCCGGCGTGCACCTCGCGGCCTGGGATGCCCAGCGCGAAGGCGTGGAGATCGAGACGGCGTGCCGCCACCTCGGGCCCGGCGTGCGCATCCGGCTCTCCGGCCACCCCGACGATGCCGTCAATGGCGAGTACGTGACTGTCTCTGCCAGCCATCATGGTGATCAGGCGGCGGCACTGAAGGGAGGCGAGGGCGCTGGGCGTCCCACCTACCGCTGTACCGCACGGCTGCTCCCGGTGGCCGTGCCGTATCGGGCCACTCCGGTGGAGCGTCCAGTGGCCGGTGCCGGCCTGCTGGTCGGCGAGGTGGAGGGGAAAGAGTCGGGGCAGGCCCACCTGGATCAGGAAGGCGCCTACCGTGTGCGTCTGGCCCTGGACGAGGGCGACGCCGACACCGCCGAGGCCAGCCCGCCGGTACGTATGGCGCAACCATACGGTGGGGCGGACTACGGCCTGCATTTCCCGCTGCTGCCGAAAACCAGGGTCGCCATGGCGGGGCTGAACGGTGACAGCGAGCGCCCGGTGATTCTGGGGGCGCTTCCGTCGGACAGGCAGCGCCCACCGGTGACCACCGAAAACCCCCACCACCATGTGCTGCGAACGCCCGCGGGCCATGCGTTCTGCCTTGACGACAGGCCGGATAAAACCCGGCTGAGCCTCACCGCCGCCAAGGAGGCGGGCAGTCTCGTGATGGAACAGAGTGAGTCGCAGCGGCGGGTGGCCCTCACCACCGGAGAGGGCAGCATGGAGCTCACCAGCGGTGGCGATCTCACCGTGCGCAGCGGCGGCGACCGGCGCGTCGAGGTGGAGGGCGATTACGTTGCCAGCGTGGTCGGCGATCATACCCTCCGCGCCGAGCGTGGCGCGGTGACGTGGAGCGCGTCCGACCGGCTGGAGCTGTCCACGGACGAGGGGGACCTGCACCAGGAAGCCGTTGAAGGCGATGCCGAGATCAGCGCCGGGGGTGAGCTGCGTGTGGAGGCCGGTGGCGGCCTGACCATGCGCGCCACCGAGGGGGATGCCGCGATGATCGCCGAGGCCGGGGCGCTGGACCTGGAAGTGGACGGCGATCTGGCGCTGGTGAGCACCGGCGACGGCGATATCGTCATCGGCCAGAGCGGCGGACTGCGGATCTGCGGCAACGGCGACGTGGTGCTCGACGGCCAGGACGTCAGCATCAGTGGCGACCGCATTACCTTCACGGCCAGCGACATCGCCGAGAACTGAACGTAACGGTACAGGGAGGTTCCGTCATGGCAGATACACCGTGGTCGCAACCGTGGGGGCGCGTGTGGCTGGGCCAGACCGTTTTCCCGGTCAAGCGTCTGGATGTGCGCGAGTGGGTGTCCAGCCCCTTTCGGGCGTGGGCCTACGTGGTCGTGGGCAAGGGTGAGCAGGCGCCTGCCCGCACCGACGTCATCGGGCAGCCGGCCCACCTGGAGTGGGGCAACGGCGATTGGGGGCGGCGGTGCCGTGGGGGTGTGGTCACCTGGCTGCGTGGCGGTGACTGCGCGCAGACGGGGCGGCGCTATTTCGAGCTGACCATCGAGCCCCGCCTCACACAGCTTGCCCGGGGGCGGGCCACGCGCCTGTTTACCGCCGTGGAGCACCGGGAGTTGGTGGCCCATCTGCTGCACCGGGCCGGTTATCCCGCCCCGGCCATGGAGTGGTATGGCGACACCCTTGAACGGCGCAGGCACCTGCTGCAGGCCGAGGAGAGCGATCTTGATCTGCTGCAGCGCGTGCTGGCGCGGGCCGGCGTCTGTTACGCCTGGGGCGACGGCGCCGACGAGAGCATCCGGTTCGTGGAGGACCCGCGGGACTTCCCGTTACACGCGCAGACTGCCGTGTTGTCGCCGCAGTCTGCGGCGCCGGGGGCGCACGGGCTCGATCGACACACCCTCGTGCGCCAGCTTGCGGTGCCGCCCGCCGCCCCGGTGGCGCCTCGGATGCTTGAGGATGCACAGCGGCTGCGCACCGTGAGGCGCCAGCGCGCCGATGCGGCGACCTGCCGCCTGCAGGCGTCCGGCCCGAGGGCCGACCTGAGCGCCGGTGATCGGCTGAAAGTCGCCAGTGATGACGGGCCTGATGTCCCGTATCTCCTTGTTCACACACACCACCGCCTGAACCTTGATCGCAGTGGTGAACAGGTGCCCGGGGGCCATCGGGTCAGCCTGGAGGCGGTGCCGGAGTGGGACGACGGCCACGAACGCATCTACCGCCCGCCGGAGCCGCCCAAAGTGGCGCGGCCATTGGCAATGAGCGCGGAGATCGTATCCCGGTCGACCCGAGGTCCCGAGGCCTACCCGGGCGGCGGCGCCCGGCTTCGCCTGGCGCAGGATGAGCAGCCCTCGGGCGAGCTGCCGCGGGTGACGCCATTCAACGGGCGGGGGAGCAGCCGGTCGGGCTGGTACACCCCCCTGGCGGGCGGTAACCGTGTGCTGGTGTCGTGCCTGGACCACGACCCGGACGCCCCGGTTATCCTCGGCGTCCTGCCCACCGCCAGGAGCCGCGATCAGGCCGCCCGCACCACGGGGCGCGACGGGGCGTGGGTATCCGCGGCCGGTCAGGGTCTGACGGTCACGTCGGCCGGCGTCCGCGTGCCGGAGCACACGCACCTCACCCTGCATTCGCCGGGCGCGGACAACTGCCTCCAGTTCCGGGTGGAGGACGAGCGCGTGAGTGATCTCGTGCGGCTGGCCAGCGAGAAGGGTTTGTTGAACCTGGAGTGTGGCGGCGATCTGCTCGAGCGCATCGGTGGTGACCGCCGGGACGACGTCGCCGGCGACGACACGCTCACCGTAAACGAGAGCGTGACCGTGGCCGGTGAGGCGGGCGTCTACGTGCGCGCGGCGCAGTCCATCAACCTGACGGGTGGTTCCGGGGTGCGCGTGGCCAGCGGCGGGGCACTGCAGCTGCGCGCGGGCAAGGGCGTGACGCTGCGTGGCGCGGCCGGCACGCGGGTCCGTCTCTCCGGCGGTGACGGCGTCTGGCAGACGCTCGGCGGGGATCTGCAGCTCCAGGCTGCTGGCCCGATCCGCCTCCGCTCTCACCGCGGGACGATCACCCTCACCAACGCATCCCGGTCCGCGGGGCTGTCGGTGGACAGCGGCGGCAGCACGGCCTTGTGGGGTGGGGATGTCACCCTGCGGGCAAGCGGCAGCTTGGTCATGCAGGGGGATGTGGACTACAACACCGGTGGGCCGATCCCGGTCGAGCCGGTGGTGGTCAAGCCATCGGAGTGCGCGGATCTGACCAAAGTGGCCGCGGAAGGCGCCATGGACATTGAACCAACGGAGTGGTGACAGCGATGCCGGGTACGGAGCCGGAGAGAATGGTCAGGCCTCAGGAGACGCGGCAACTGCGCTTTCGCGCCCGCCGCGCCGAGGACGGCGACGTGGCGACTGTGTCCGTCTACTGCGTGGACGGCAACGGGGATCGCAGGGGCGATCCGATCACGGAGAAGGAGGTGGAGCTGCGGTCCGGGCAGACCGACTACGTCGCCGAGGTCACCCTGCCCGACGGCGGTGGCGGTTGCTCCCGGGGTGGCGGGCAGGCGGCCGGCCTGCGTTTCGGGCTGCGCGTCCAGGGCACACGCAATCGCACGCCGTCGCCCCTGGCGCGGGTCATGCAACCGCTGCGGCTGCGCCTGGAGACCTCACCGGAGACGGACTGGCAGCCGGACTGGGCCGGTGCGCGCGTCCTGCTGCGAGACCGGGAGGCGGATGTGACCTTCGAGGCGACTGCCGATGCCGCCGGCGAGGTCGCCTTCCCCGAGCTGACCTTCGGCGGGGAGATGGAGATCAGCGTTGCGCTGCCCAGCGAGTCGGCCGTTCGTGACACGGCCGCCACCGACGCGCCGTGGGTGGATGCGGCCATCTACGGCGTCGTGGGCGACGATGTGGAGGGTGACGTGCGCGTGCTGCCCGGGACGCCGGTGGTGTTCCGGATCGACGGCCCGCTGTCCGAGCCGCTCAAGGTCCGCTGCCTGCCGCCTCCAGTCATGGTCGACCTGCGCCTTGATCCCGAGGACGCCCCGGATCCCGCGTACCGCCTGAGCGATCAGGAACTCCGGTACTTCCAGGCGCAGGGCAACGCCGTGATCTTTGTGCATGGCTACAACGTCGGACATGGTGGCCTGCCCAAGCGAATCAACGAGCTGGATCGGGACTACAGGCTTGACGAGCGCATCAGTGTGCACCGAAGCCACTGGTCCGCAGTGGTCGACGACGACGTCGCCCGGCCCATTGCTTATGACCACTCCGTCCTCGCGGATCGGTTCCCGGCGTTCCGTCGGGCGATCGATTATCCGCAGATGGTGAACATCGAGCCGAACATGGACCCGAACGAGCTACTGAACGGTGAGGGGGCCTGGGGCTGGCTGCTGTGCATGGAGTACAACCTCAACCGGGCGGCCGGGCTTGGTGGCGAGAACGACGATGACTGGCCCTGGGAGCGCTACACCCGCTGTATCGGGGTCACCTGGACCGGTGACAACGGCACCAGGAACTTCAAGGAATCCCAGACGGCCGCGGTCGTGGCCGGCCGCAGGCTGGTGCCGCTGCTCCGTCAGCTCCACGACGCCGGCGTCGCCGTCACGCTCATGGGGCATTCACTGGGCGCGCGCGTGGTGCTCAGCGCGCTGCACGTCCATGCCGATACCGACGACCCGCGCCGCGTGGTCGACACCGCGCTCTCTCCAGCCCCGGACAACGAGTGCGACGATCCGGACGACCCCAGCCCGCTGGGCACGGCCGTGTTTCCTCGCGCTCACCGGGCGGCCGAGCGTTTTCTGGTACTGCACTCCAATGGCGACAACGTCCTCGGTGGCGAGGCGCCGGTTCCCGGCAGCGGATCACTGCGCGAGGGAGTCCTCGGGATGCTCGGCGGCGTCTACCCTAAACACCGCTGGCGGATGAGCATGAACAGTGAGTTTCGACGGCTGCTGGAGCCTTACCTGGGATCCCACTACACGATGCCGGCTCCCATGTCGCGTGACAGGTGGGCCGATTATCAGCGTCGCATCGATGACTACGCCCGCCGGCCGGAGGTCCGGGCTGCGTGGTCCCGGTTTCGCAACGCCGTGATGGACGAGGCGCGCAACGCCAGCGCACCCACGCCCGGCCTGCTGCCTGAATACCACCTGCTCAGCCCGGTCGCCCTGGACGAGCGGATCACCGAAGCCAGGGCCAAGGCCTACTGTGATGCCCTGCACGCCCTGTGGCGCGACCGCTTTCATGTCAACCATCCGCCTCGGTCGGCTATGGGGTATGGCGGTTTCGCAGATGACCGTGGCGGGCTTGACGATTTGGATCTGATTGATGCGCAACTTGACGATTTCGACCAGAAAGATGTGCTGCACCAGCACAGCGGCATGCGGGTACCGGAGGGGTTGATGGGGTTCGAAAGAAATGACGAGACCCTTTTTGCGAAGGTTTTTCAGGAAGAGATCTGGAACTCGAGACTTAGTAAGTACACAGGATTCGGCGCATGGTGATAACGACCAATAGAAAAGTTCTTTGGGTGTTGGTTGCTTTGGTGGCGTCTTTGGCAACCGGCTGTTCGTTACTCCAGCCCGGCCCGGCGCAGGTGGTGAGCGTCTCGGACGACGGCCGCTACGTGGTGAGCTCCCACGACAACCGGCGGTTGATCCTGTGGGACACGGAGGAGCGCCAGCGCAGCGTGATCAGCCGCAACGCCAATATCTACTCCGCACACTTCGTTTCAGGGCGGGACGACACGTTCTTGTGGCAGGACCTGGACGACGTGGTGCACGTGCAGACGGTGGACGGGGAGGTGCTGGAGTCGTTCGAGCACTTCCCGACGTACGGTCACGTGATGGGCTCGGATCTAGAGACGTATTTTGCTTCGGACGCCGGCTTCCGTCTCTTCAAGGGGTGGGGTGAGGACAAGGCGGCTTTGAAAACCGACAGTACAGGCGGCAAGTTTCGCGGAACCTTG
>NZ_FOEG01000016.1 GCF_900110585.1 Aquisalimonas asiatica
ATCCCAGACCATGGTGTTGCCCACGGCGTTCAGGTAGGCGCCGCGGTGGTGGTAGACCACGCCCTTGGGGTCGCCCGTGGTGCCGGAGGTGTAGTTGAGGGCAATGGCGTCCCACTCGTTGTCCGGGTTCTGCCACTGGAACTGCGGGTCGCCCTCGGCGAGCAGCGCCTCGTAGTCCAGCTCGCTCAGCGCTTCGCCTTCCCCGTACTCCGGGTCGTCCACGTCGATCACCAGAATGTCGCGGTCGACCCGGCTCAATGCCTCGCGGACCACCGGTGCGAACTCGCGGTCGGCGATCAGCGCCCGGGCCTCGCCGTGGCCCAGCATGAACGCGATGGCCTCCGCATCCAGGCGGGTGTTGAGGGCGTTCAGCACGGCACCGACCATGGGCACGCCGAAATGCGCCTCCAGCATCTCCGGGATGTTGGGCAGCATCGCCGCCACCGTGTCGCCCTTGCCGATGCCGCGGTTGTGCAGCGCGCCAGCGAGACGCCGGCAGCGCGCATAGGTCTCGGCCCAACTCCGGCGGATGCTGCCGTGGATGACCGCGGTACGCTCCGGGTAGACACTGGCGGTGCGCTCGATGAAGGTAAGGGGCGACAGCGGCGTGTAGTTGGCGGGCGTCTGCCCGAGGTGCTGCTCGAAGATGGATGATGCAGGCTGGTGCATTGCGTCTCCTCCGCACAACGGTTGCTTGATTCGATATTTTATGGTGGAAGAACGTAGCAACAGTTGCGCAGTATTGCAAAATCACCTAGAACATATCGTATAAATACTATATGACGAACCCCATCGTGAGCGCTCTCACCCGCGCTTTTGGCGCCGCCGCACTGGCTCCGGACCAGCGAGCCCGCGTCCTGGCCATGAGCCGGCTGCTTGAAGCGTGGTGCCCCGACCAGGCGTACGCCGCCTTCGTGCGCCATCCCGCCGGCGATCTCCTGCAACCGGTGGCGGGGATGCGCCGGCTGCAGCACGGACAGATCAGGCGTACCAGCGGGGGGAGCGATCAGGGCCTGAACGAGCACCTTGCGACGTGCACGCCCACGCCCCTGGACACCGCCGCGAGCCGGTGCCCGGACACGCCGGTACTGGCACGCCTGAAAGCAGCCGCCCCGGACACGCAGTGGCAACTGGTGCGAGCCGCGCTACCGGATGGCGGCGACGCCCTGTTCGCCATCGCCGAACCCGTGGGCGCCGATGCGCTGGCCGTGGCCGTGATGCTGGCCGGGGTGCTCCAGCACATCACCGGCGCGCCGGACGACCCCCCGGCGCTCCCGGAGGCCTCTCTGCTCTGGCGTGACCCCTGCCCCGGGCTGCTGTTCAACGGGCGCGGCGACCTGGTGCTGGAGAACCCGGCGGCAAGCGCCCTGGCGTCCCAGCTTGCGCTGCCCGGTGTGCACAGCCTGCTCCCCGCCAATCACGGGGCGCTGTTCCGCTCGGCAGTGCAGGGCGTTCGCTCCATTGCCGAGGTGGAAACGGACGTGGCGGACCGCATACTCCTGTGGACCTACATCCCCGTCGCGGATGGTCGCCGGGTGGCGCTGCGGGGTCGGGACGCCACCGAGCAGCGGCGCGCGGCGCGCTGGTCCAGCCGCGTGGACCGCATCCACCGCCTGATCACCGAGAACACCACGGACCTCATCTCGAGACACGACCGCGCCGGCACGTTCCTGTACGTCTCCCCCGCCTCGCTACAACTGCTCGGGCGCATGCCCGGGGAACTGGAAGGCACGACACTCAGCAATCTGATGGCACCGGCCGAACGGGAGCAGCAGGATGCCGACGCCAAGGCCGCGCTGGTGGAGCGCGGCTTTCACACCATGACCTGCCGCCTCCGCGATGCCCAGGGAGGGTACCGCTGGTTCGAGATCGCCATGCGCGCCATCCGCGACACCTACAGCGGTGAAATCGCCGAATGGGTCTGCATCTCCCGGGATGTCACCAAACGCCACCGGGCGGAAGAGGAAACGCGACGGCTCGCCGCCATCGTCGCCGCGACCACGGACCTGGTGCTGTTCTCGGATGCCCGGGGATCGGTGCTGCATTTCAACCGCGCCGCGGGGGACCACCTCGGGCTGCAGCACCCGCTGGATTCCACCATCGCGGTGGCCGATCTCGTGGCCGGGAACTCGCGGGAGGCGTTCATCCAGGAGGCGCTGCCCACGGCCCTCCGGGGCGGCGTCTGGCGTGGCGACCTGCGGCTGGCCGGTCGCGGACCCGACGGCTCGTTCCCCGTCTCCATGGTGGTCATGTCCCACACCGGCGACGATGACGCCCTGCAGTACGTCTCCGTGATCGCCCGGGACATGTCCGACCGCGAGATGCGCGAGGCCCAGGCCCGCGAGCACCAGGATGAGCTGGCCCACGCCGCGCGGTTGAGCACCATGGGCGAGCTGGCCTCCGGCATCGCCCACGAGATGAATCAACCACTGGCGTCGATCATGAACTACGCGCGCGCCTGCAGAAACCACCTGGACCGGGCGGATACCCCCGATCGTGATCACCTTCAGGACGGCCTCAAACGCATTGATGACCGGGCCCAGCACGCCGCCCAGGTCATCCAGCGACTGCGCGCCTTTATCCGCAAGGACCGCCGCCAGATCACCGCCGTCGCCGTGGAGCCGGCCGTGCGCTCGGTGATCGAGATGGTGGCCTGGGAAGCGCGCCGCAGCGGTGTCCGGATCGACTGGACGCCGCCGCCGAGACTCCCTCCGGTGGTCGCCGACCAGGTCCTCCTGGAGCAGGTGCTGGTGAATCTCATCCGCAACGCCATCGACGCCAGCCGCGACCAGGACGGAAACCATGACCCGCGGATCTGGATCGACGCCAGCCACGATGACGAGGCCGACACCGTCACCATCCACGTCCGCGACAATGGCCCCGGGCTGGACGCGCACGCCGTGGAGAACCTGTTCGAACCATTCCGGTCGAGCAAACCGGAAGGCGTGGGTCTCGGCCTGACCATCAGTCGCTCGATCGTGGAACAGCTCGGCGGCACGCTCGGCGGGGAGGCAGACGTGGCCGGCGGCATGGTGTTCAATGTGACACTCGCGGTATGGACGCGTGGAGGAGAAGCGTGAGCGAGATGACCGAGTATCAGCCGGTGGTCTACGTGGTCGACGACGACACCGGCATGCTGGAGTCGACGGCGTGGCTGCTGGAGTCCATGGACATCCAGTGTCGGACGTTCGCCGACGGCGCCCGGTTTCTGGAGGCCGTGCACGCGGACATGTTCGGCTGCGTGCTGCTGGACGTGCGCATGCCCGGCATGGGCGGGCTGACCGTCCAGCAGGCGCTGCGCGACCAGCAGTGTCCGCTGCCGGTCATTCTCGTCAGCGGCCACGCCGACGTCCCCATGGTCAAGCGGGCCTTCCGCGGCGGCGCAACCGATTTCATCGAGAAACCGTTCAACGAGCAGGAGCTGCTGGACGTGGTGCAGCAGGCCCTGGAAGCGGACCGCCGCATACACGAACGGCGCGCCTTCGAGCGCGCCGTCGGTGCGCGCTTCCAGGCGCTGACCCCGCGGGAGCGGGATCTTGTGGAACCGCTGGCCCGCGGCCTGCGGGCCCGGGAGATCGCCGCGGAGCTGGACATCGGCGCCCGCACGGCGGAGCTGTATCGCAGCCGCGTATTCCAGCGCCTGCAGGTAAACAACCTGGCGGAGCTGGTCCAGCTCTGCGTGGTGGCCGGCATCATCGACCCGTACGACGCCGCGCTCCGCACCATCGCCGAAAGCGGTTCATCCGGCTAACCACGCTCAAGCCACGCCCGCCAGTCACCCAGGTGGGTAATGTCCTCGGCCCCCTCGGCCCCGCTCGCCTCGCAGATGAAACCCGGCACCTCACGGCCGTCGTCCAGGCGGACACGACCGATTCCCAGCGGCGCGGGAATCCCGGCCACGAACGAGCCGAACCGGTCCGCCGGCACGTCCCAGATCTCGAGACCGACCGATCCGCCACCGGCGCCCACGTGCACCATGCCCGGGCGGTGCGGCGGCCCGCCGGGCAGGGCATAGAAACGGTATTCCGGCGCCGAGCGCGCCACTTCCCGGAACCGGGCACGCCGCTCCGTCAGCTGCCAGTTCAGCGGCAGCCCGCGCATGTGAGCGCCGCAGACGGCCACCGGGATGGTGTGCTGGTGCCGGGCGTCCACCGGCGCGCCCGCCGGCATGGCGGCACCCGTGGCGCCGAGGGTGACGTCCTGCGTCCGGTGCAGCCGGTCACCGATGGCCAGCAGATCCTGGTCGTAGAAGGCGGGCGCGAACAGCGTGACGCCGAAGGGCAGACCCTCGGACTGGAAGCCCGCCGGCACGGCCAGCGCGCTGAAGTCCAACAGGTTCATGAAGTTGGTGTAGTAGCCCAGGTTGCTGTTGAGCCGGACCGGGTCGGCATTGACCGCGTCGATGGTGTAGATGGTGCCCGCCGTCGGCGTCACCACCAGGTCCACATCGGACCAGGTGGCCTCGGTGCGACGCCGCAGGGCCTGCAGGCGATACTGTGCGGCAAACGCGTCCGTGGCCAGCGGCGCGCCGCCCCCGCCGATGATCTCCCGCGTCACATCGAACAGCGACTCGGGATGGCGCTCGATGAAGTCGCGGATCGCGGTGTAACGCTCGGACACCCAGGGCCCCTCATAGAGTAAGCGCGCGGCTTCCAGAAAGGGCTCGAAGTCCAGCTCCACCGGTGTGCCCCCCACAGCCTGCAGACGCGCCACGGCCTGGTCGAACAGCGCCGAGGCCTCGTGGTTGCCGAAGAAGGCGAGCTGCGCCGCCCCGGGCACGCCGAACCGGAACCCCTCCGTCGGAATGCGGCCATGCCCCAGTGGCGGCACGGTATCCGGCCGTGCGTAGGCGTCGTCAGGATCGTAGCTCGCGGCCACGTCCAGCACCTGCTGGGCGTCGGCAGCGGTGGTGGCGAAAATCGAGATGGTGTCGATGGTCCGGCAGGCGGGCACCACACCGCTGGCGCTCAGCAGACCGCAGGTGGGCTTGACCCCCACCAGGTTATTGAACGCCGCCGGCACGCGGCCGGAGCCGGCGGTATCGGTGCCGAGGGAGAAGCAGACCTGCCCCAGCGCCACGCTCACCGCCGAACCGGAGCTGGAGCCACCCGAGACGTACGCCGGGTCGAAGGCGTTGCCGCAGGCACCGTAGGGGGAGCGGGTGCCAACGAGACCGGTGGCAAACTGGTCCAGGTTGGTCTTGCCCACGGGCACGGCACCGGCATCGATGAGCCGCTGGACCACGAAGGCGGAGGCCTCCGGCGTATAGGCGTAATCCGGGCAACCGGCGGTGGTGGGCACGCCGGCCAGGTCGATGTTGTCCTTCATGGCGAAAGGCACGCCGTAGAGGGGCAGCTCCGCCGGGTCGGCCGCTTCCAGGCGCTGCAGATAGGGTTCGAGCTGGGCGTCCGTGAGCACGGTGATCCAGATGTTGCGGTCGTCACCGGAGCGCGCCGTCTCCATGACCTCGGCGATGTGCCGGCGAAGGTTCATGCGGCCACTGCGATAGGCGGCCAGAAGTTCGGTGAGGGTCTGCATCGTTGTACCTCGTCCTGTTTGTCTGTCTCTGTAGGAGCGGCTTCAGCCGCGAAAGCAACCGGACCCGGAACATGTCGCGGCTGAAGCCGTTCCCACGAGTGCTTCGTTACCGGGGGTCTTCGGCGATGACCAGCAGCACCTGACCCGGCGTGACCTGATCGCCTTCGCTGCACGACACCTGTCTGACGGTGCCGGCCGCCTCGGCCATCACCGGGATTTCCATCTTCATGGACTCCAGCACCAGCAGCTGCTGATCCTCCTCCACGCGGTCACCGGCCTGCACGTCCAGCGCCCAGAGACTGCCGTGGACGTGGCCTTCCACGGCGTATTCGCCATCGGCCAGTTCCACCGCGTCCGGCTCCGGCGTGGGCGGTTCGGCGTCGGCCTCGTAATTGGCCTGCCCGCTTTCGATCCAGCGCTGCCGTTCCGCCTCGAAGGCCGCCTGCTGGCGCGTCTTGAAGGTCTCGATACTGTCGCGATTGGCGGCCAGGAACGCGTTGTAGCGCTTGAGCGAGAAGGTGGTCTCCTCGATGTCGATGCGCAGCCCACCCTTGGGGAAGGCGTCGCGCATGGCGAGCAGCTCGTCCTCGGTCACCTCGTAGAAACGGATCTGGTCGAAGAACCGCAGCAGCCACGGCTGCTGGAATTCCGGCGTGACCTTGTAACGGTTCCAGATCTGCAGGGTTCGGCCCACGAACTGGTAACCGCCCGGCCCTTCCATGCCGTAGATGCACATGTAGGAGCCACCGATGCCCACGGCGTTCTCCGGCGTCCACGTGCGCGCCGGGTTGTACTTGGTGGTCACCAGCCGGTGGCGCGGATCCACCGGTGTGGCCAGCGGCGCGGACAGGTAGACGTCCCCCAGCCCCATGACCAGGTAGGAGGCGTCGAAGACGATGCGCTTGACGTCGGCTTCGCTGTCCAGCCCGTTGATGCGGCGAATGAACTCGATGTTGCGCGGACACCAGGGGGCGTCACTGCGCACGGACTGCATGTACTTCTGCGTGGCGAGCTGCGTCTGGCTGTCGTCCCAGGCCAGCGGCAGGTGAATGATGCGCGACGGCAGCTCGGCCTCGGAGAGATCCTTGAGCTCCGCCTCGGCCTGCTCCAGCAACTGCATGAGCCGCGCCAGGGGCAACTGCTTCGGCTCGTAGTGAATCTGCAGGCTGCGCACGCCGGGCGTCATCTCGGTGATGCCCGTGATGCCCTGCTCGACCAGCCACTCCAGCAGCGCCTGGACGCGGAAGCGCAGGTTCAGATCCAGCTCGATGGGGCCGTACTCCACCAGCAGGTACTTGTCGCCCGCCGGCCGGTAGGTGACCCCCAACGGGTGGCCGTTGCCGCGCTCGTCCCGGAGGATCGGTGTCGTCACCGGCGCCGGCTCCGCGTCATGCTCCGGCGCCTGCAGGGCCTGGATGGCGTCGTCCTGGGCCGCCTCCAGACGGTTCGCCTCATCCACGGACACCGCCACGAAGCGCACCGTGTCGCCGGGCTTCAACTGCCCCATTTTCCAGAGATCGGCGCTGACGATGGTCGCCGGGCAGACGAACCCGCCCAGGCTCGGCCCGTCCGGCCCCAGGATCACGGGCATGTCGCCGGTGAAGTCGATGGTGCCGATGGCGTAGGCGTTGTCGTGGATGTTGGACGGGTGCAGCCCGGCCTCGCCGCCATCCTCCCGGGCCCACTCCGGTTTCGGTCCCACCAGGCGGACACCGGTGCGGCTGGAGTTGTAGTGAATCTCCCAGTCGGTGCCGAAGAAGGTGTCGATGTCGTTCGGGGTGAAGAAGTCCGGCGCGCCGTGGGGCCCGTAGACGGTACGGATCGTCCAGTGGTGACCGTACTCCGGCAGCGCCTCGTCCCGGGGAATGGCGGCGTTCACCGACTCCGTCCCGCCAATGTGAAGCACGTCGCCCGGCTGCAGCGCACGTGCCCCGTGGCCGCCCATCTGGCCGAGCGTGAAGGTGGCGCGGCTGCCCATGTGCAGGGGCACGTCGAGGCCACCCGCCACCAGGAGATACGCCCGTACACCGGCGCCCTGCACCGGCCCCATCTTCAGGGTCTGACCGGCGGTGACCATGACCGGCCGCCAGAACGGCACCGGTTCGCCGTCCAGTTGCGCGCGCATGGCCGCACCGGTGAGCGCAATCACCGCATCGGTGTTGAAGCGCAGGCTCGGCCCGGTGACGGTCAGCTCCAGACCCGCGGCGCCCTCGTCGTTGCCGACGATACGGTTGCCCATGCGGAAGGCCAGGCTGTCCATGGGGCCGGAGGGCGGGACGCCGATGTCCCAGTACCCCACGCGCCCGGGCCAGTCCTGCACGGTAGTCTGGGTCCCGGGGCTGACCACGTCAATGGTGGCGGCGTGGTAGCTGAAGCCGTTCAGATACTGGGTGGTGACCTCGCCGCGACCGAAGGTGTCGTCGGCCACCACCTGTCGCAGGTAGCGCAGGTTGGTCTCCAGACCATGCAGCTCGGTGACGCCCAGCGCCTGGTGCATGGCCTCGATGGCCGCCGCGCGGTCGGCCGCGTGGACGATCACCTTGGCGATCATGGGGTCGTACCAGGGCGAGATCTCGCTGCCCCGCTCCACCCAGGTGTCCACCCGCGCGTCCTCGGGAAACACCACCTCCGTGAGCAGCCCGGTGGAGGGCTGAAAGCTCTTGCCGGGGTCCTCGGCGTAGAGCCGCACCTGGATGGCGTGTCCGTCGGGCCGGCCCGGGCGCAATGTCTCCAGATCCGGCAGATCACCGGCCGCGCCGCGCACCATCCATTCCACCAGATCGACACCGGTGACCGCTTCGGTGACACCGTGCTCCACCTGCAGCCGGGTGTTCACCTCCAGGAAGTAGAACTCGCCCGTGTCGGCGTCGAAGATGTACTCCACCGTGCCGGCGGAGCGGTAGTTCACGCCCCGGCCGAGGGTCTCGGCGGCGGCCAGCAGATCGGCACGGACGGCGTCACTGATGTTCGGCGCCGGAGTCTCTTCCACCACCTTCTGATTGCGCCGCTGCAGGGAGCAGTCCCGCTCGCCCAGGGCGATCACGCCACCCCGGCCGTCACCGAAGAGCTGCACTTCGATGTGGCGGGCGCGCTGGACGAATTTCTCCAGAAAGAGGCCGCTGTTGGAGAAGTTGTTCTGCGAAAGGCGTTTGACGGAGTCGTAGGCGTCGCGCAGATCCTGCTCGCCGTGGCAGAGCTGCATGCCGATGCCGCCGCCCCCGGCGGTGCTCTTGAGCATCACCGGGTAGCCGATGCGCTCGGCCGCGCTCACGGCCTCGTCCAGGCTCTCCAGCAGGCCGGTGCCCGGGAGCATGGGCACGCTGTTCTCTTCAGCGAGGCGGCGGGCGGTGTGCTTGAGCCCGAAGTCCCGCATCTGCTGCCCGGTGGGGCCGATGAAGGCAATGCCTGCAGCCTCGCAGGCGTCGGCGAAGTCGGCGTTCTCCGACAGGAAGCCGTACCCGGGGTGAATGGCCTCGGCGCCGGTCTCCTTTGCCACCTGCAGGATGCGGTCGCCGTTGAGGTACGAGGCACTGGCCGCGGACTCACCGATATGCACCGCCTGGTCCGCCTGACGCACGTGCAGGGAGTGGCGGTCGGCCTCGCTGTAGACCGCGACGGACTGGATGCCCAGCCTCTTCAGCGTGCGCATGATGCGACAGGCGATGGCGCCGCGATTGGCAATCAGGACCTTGTTGAACATGACGTGTCCGTTCTCCGTCGGCGGGTCGTCCCGCAGCGAGTCTGACGGCGCCCAGGGTCGTCCCTGGGCGCACCGGAAACGCCTCGACACCAGGGCAGGGCGGGCCCGCCCGGACCGAAGCCTTCCGGTCCGGCAACCCCGATCAGTCCCAGACGATCATCTCGATGGGCGTCGGGTTATAGGCGTTGCACGGGTTGTTGAGCTGCGGGCAGTTGGAGACCAGGACGATGACGTCCATCTCGGCGCGCATCTCCACGTACTTGCCCGGCGCCGAGATCCCGTCCTCGAAGGTCAGCCCGCCCTCCGGCGTCAGCGGTACGTTCATGAAGAAGTTGATGTTGTGCACGATGTCCCGCTTGGTGAGCCCGTAGCCGCACTCCTGGATGGCGTGCAGGTAGTTGTCGCGGCAGGAGTGCATGGGCTTTTTGTCCAGCGCATAGCGCATCTGGTTGGACTCCGCCGAGCAGGCGCCCCCCAGGGTGTCGTGCCGGCCGCAGGTATCGGCGGTGATGGTGAGCATCACGTTGCCCTCGTTGGAGCGCAGCTGGGAGCCGGTGGTCAGGTAGACGTTGCCCTGGCCGCGCACGGTATCGATGGCGCTGTACTTCTCCCCCTGGGGATCCGCGAGGCTGTAGAACAGCGTGTCCGCCGCCTGATTCCCTTCCAGGTCCAGTATGCGCAGCGTCTGTCCCTTCCGGACTTCGCCCATCCAGGGTTCGCCGGCCGGCACCACCTGGCGCAGCACGGCGTTGTCGGGATTGCGGTCGCTCTCGACCAGGTTCTTGCCGCTCATGGTGTTCACCCCTGACAGTTGGCAATCAGTGTGTTGGCGTAGGCGCGCGCGTTCTCCGGGCGGTGGTGGACGCAGTAGTCGTCGTCACGCACCGGCTCCGAACGGTAGATGGCCAGGTCGACGCCGGCAGGGGCGTACGTGCTGCCCGGCGCCATGGGATGCGGGGCGGTGTTGAGCACCACCAGGGTGTCCATCTCCGCGCGCAGGTCGACGCTGTCGCCGGGCTGGCTGTGATCCGGCTCGTAGACCATGCGGCCGTCGTTGCCGGCGTAGACCTTGCTGAACAGGTTCAGGTTGGGCACCAGATCCCGCTTCCCCAGGCCCCACTTGCCCAGCTCGATGAGAAACAGCTCGCGGCCGTTGCGGTAGAAGGCGTTGCGGTGCTCCTGATACGGCGCTTCACCGTACTGGTCACGGATCATGGCGGCGTCGGTGACACCACCGATGGTGTCGTGCCAGCCCACCGTGTCGGCGACGATGGAGAGCATGGCGCGGCCCATGTCCGAGTAGAGCATGTTGCCCCGCGTCAGCCGCGAGGTGTGCTGCCCCTTCAGGGTGTCGGCCATGTTGTAGCGCTCCAGCAGGTTGGCCGGATTGAACAGCAGCATGGCGACATTGGCGCCGCCGTCACGGTCGGTCAGCCGCAGGGTGAAACCGCGCTTGATCACCATGGACCAGTACCGCCCGCCGGGGATGGCGTCCCGCAGGACGACCCGGTCCTCTGCCACGGGTGTTGCGTTCATGTTGCGTCCTCCTGTGCCTGTCTTGTGCTGGTTGTGGCGAACGACCCGGTCGTCGCTTCCCCGGGGCCGACGGATTCACGCACCTGCTCCCAGGTGGCTTCATCGGTCCGGCCCAGCGGGATGTCGTAGGTAATCTTGGCGCCGTAGGCGTTCGGTGCCTGGGGGTCGTGACGCACCTTGTCGAACACCAGCAGGCGCGTGCCCAGATCGAAGCCTTCCTTGAGATCGTGGGTGATCATGAAGATGGTGATGCCGGTGCGACGCCACAGATCGAGAATCATGGCGTGCATGTCCTTGCGAATGCCCGGGTCAAGCGCGCCGAAGGGCTCGTCCAGTAACAGCACGCCAGGGTCCTTCATGAGGGCCTGGGCGATGGCGAGGCGCTGCTGCATGCCGCCGGAGAGCTCGCTGGGGTACTTGTCCGCCGCGTGTTCCAGGCCCACGCTCTCCAGCATCTCCATGGCACGTTCCCGGGCACGGCGACGCGCCGCCCCGAACAGGCGGCCGATCCACGGCGAGCGCTCGAACGCCTCACCGAGCATCACGTTGCCCAGCGCCGTGAGGTGGGGAAACACGGAGTACTTCTGGAAGACCACGCCGCGGTCCGGCCCGGGTTCATCCGGCATGGGGCTGCCCCCCAGCAGCAGCTCGCCGCGCGTCTGGGACTCCTCGCCCAGCAGCATGCGCAGAAAGGTGGTCTTGCCGCACCCGGAGGCGCCGACGATGGTGACGAACTCACCGGAGCGCACCTGCAGGTCGATGTTCTCGAGGACGACGTCGCCGCCGTACTCTTTCCACAGTTTTCGGGCTTCAACGGATGTCATGCGCCCCTCCGATTCCCGTACCAGGGAAAGAAGATGGTGTTGACCTTGCGTAGGGCGAAGTCGAACAGGAACGCCAGCAGCGTGATCCAGATCACGTAGGGCAGGATCGTTTCCATATCCAGGTAGCGCCGCACCAGGAAGATGCGATAGCCCAGGCCTTCGGTGGCGGCAATGGCCTCGGATGCGATCAGGAACAGCCAGGCCGCGCCCATGGCCAGCCGGGTTGCATCCAGCAGGCGCGGGAAGACCTGCGGCAACACCACACGCAGCAGGATCTGCCAGGTGGAGGCTCCCAGGGTCTGGGCCTTCACCAGCTGTTCCGTGGGCAGCTCTTCCACGCGCTGCTGCACGTCGCGGGTGATGAACGGCGCGATCCCGAAGATGATCAGCACCACCTTCGCCAGCTCGCCGACACCGAAGGCGATGAACAGGATGGGCAGCACCGCAAGGGGCGGAATCATGGACACGGCGGCAATGAACGAGCCCATGGTCCGGTTCACGTAGGGAATCAGCCCCGTGACGATGCCAAAGACCAGGCCGATGCCGGCGCTGATGAGCACGCCGAGACCAAGCCGGGTCAGGCTGGCAGCGGTGTCGACCCAGAGGATCAGCTCCCCGGTGCGCCGGCTTGGCTCCGTGGCGAGCCGCTGCACCGACTCCGCCATGGAGAGCAGCGATGGCAGGATCGGATCGTTCGGGTTCTCTGCCAGTCGCAGCGCCGAAGCGGTCATGTAGACCAGCAACACCACGATGAACGGCAGCAGCGTGAGCGCCACGGACAGGACGCGGCTGGGGCGGCGATTGATCAGGCGCTTCATGGGTTACTCCCGATGGCGGCGCGTGCCGCGTGTCCGCCCGCAGGCGGACACGCTCCGGTGCGGATTACAGTTCGCCGTCCGCGGCCATGCGCATGTACTCGGCGGTGAAGCGCAGGTTCACGTTGCCCTCGTTCCCCAGCACGGAACCGTCGGGGAGTTCGATGCCGACGAAGTCCGGACTCGGGGCAGACTCGCCCAGCAGCCCGTGCTCGAAGGCGAACTCGCGCACGTTGTCCATGGTCTCCCGGGGCTGGTCACTCTCCAGGAAGGACACGCCGTCGGCGGGGTCGTCGAAGAAACGGGTCAGCTCAAGCTGGGCCTCGTAGCCTTCCAGGTCGGTGCCGGCGGCTTCGCCCATGTCGGCGCGGGCGTTCTCCGCCGCCTCGCTGTCGTCACCGAACATGACGTCCATGATTTCGTACCAGGCACCGGTCAGGGCCTTGCCGAGTTCCGGGTTCGCCTCGAGGACGTCGGTCTTCACCACCATCAGGTCCATGATCTCGCCGGGAATCTGCGAGGAGTCGAAGACCACGTTGGCGTTGTCCATCCCGCGGATCTCGTTGAGCTGCGGGTTCCACGTGGTGACGGCACGCACGTCGTCACTGGAGAACGCCGCAACGATATCGGCATCGGCGGTATTGACGACCTGGATGTCGCGTTCAGTCATGCCCACCGACTCCAGGGCCCGGGCGAGCAGGTAGTGGGAGACGGACAGCTCGACCAGGTGGACGCGCTGGCCTTCGATGTCCTCGAGGTTGTCCGTGTCCTTGAGCACGACGCCGTCATTGCCGTCGGAGAAGTCGCCCACGATCAACGCGGTGGTATCCACTCCGCCGGCGGCGGGAATGGTCAGTGCGTCCATGTTGGTGATGGTGACGGCATCGAACTCGCCACCGGTATAGAGGTTGATCGACTCGATGTAGTCGTTGATCTGCACCACATCGATGTCGATGTCGTACTTGTCCGCCCACTTGTCGACAATGCCTTCGGCTTCACCCCATCCCCAGGGCATCCAGCCCACGTAGATGCTCCAGGCAACGCGGAAACTGTCGCGCTCCTGTGCGACGGCGTGGCCGGGTACGACAACGGAAACGGAGAGTGCGGCTGCACAGAGAAAACCGACGACGCGGCTGGTGCTCTTGGTTTGGCGCTGGATCATGACTCTCTCCCATCAGGCTACCGGTGGACACAGGCACAGGAGCTCGATTAACGACCTCCCGGGCTTTTGTCCCGCCGTGTAACCCCTCCGGAGAGAGGTCGGTTGCTCTCGGACCAGCCATTCGCGCTGCGAACCGGAACCCTAGCGACCCATTGAAACCAGATTGTCAGACGCTGTTCTGTCCCTGACTCCTGCCGCCTTCGCGGCCGGGAACTCCCGCCTGTGTAACCGGGGAACTGCAAGCTGCGGGCCAGATGATGGGCAAGTATTGCCGAAGGCGCGACACGCCTCTCTCTCGCGGCAGGGAGGCCCGGTGCTGTCACCGGCAATGAACGCACCATCACCGTGCAACACGCCAGGCATTGGCACACATTTGGTGCAGACGCGGAACAACCGCCCCCTCCTGAAGCACGACCAGCAGGAGAGCACACGACTGACGAAAGAACGGTATCGGTTCTGTATAGTTTTGGCATATCATTTCGGAGCGTTAGGCGAACGGCGCGTTTACGGGCACACTGAGCATTCGCCGGACTTGCAGACTCAAGGACCTCGAGCATGTGCAGAATGGCAGCATACACCGGCCCGGCACTGCCCCTGCAGGCGTTTCTGCTGGATCCACCGCACAGCCTGGTGGTGCAGGCACATGCTCCCAGGGAGACCCTCTCCGCCACGGTCAATGCGGATGGCATCGGGTTCGGCTGGTACGACGGCCGCGGCGAACCCGCCGTGTACCGCTCACCCCTGCCAGCCTGGGCCGACCCCAACCTGGACGCACTCGGACGCACGCTTGAACGCCCGCTGTGGATCGCCAACGTGCGCAGCGCAACCGACCCCCTCTCCCACAGCCACGCCAACACCCAGCCCTTTCATGGCGACGGCCTGCTGTTCCTGCACAACGGGTTCATTGACGGGTTCGCCCGGGACATCCGTCCGCTGCTGCGCGCCCGTCTCAGTCCCGAGATGGAGGCGGGCATCCACGGCACCACTGATTCCGAGTACCTGTTCGCGCTACTTCGCGAGCACCTGCGCACCAGCAACAACGACCTCCCGGCCGCGATCCGCGCGACGCTGGGTCAGCTGCGGGACTGGCTCTCCGCCACGGGCCGTGCGGCCCTGCTCAACCTGATCATCGCCCGGGGAGCGTGCCTGACGGTGGTCCGCCATGCACACGGACTCGACTGCCCGAGCCTGTACACCCACACGGAGCACCCCGGCTTTCCCGGCGGTCAACTTGCCGTATCGGAGCCCCTGGACGGCGATGCCCGGTGGCACGCCGTCCCTCCCCATCACCTGGTGATCCTGGAGCCCGGCAGCCATGCCCAGACAACCGCGCTGTGAGCAACCCACCGCGAATGATGCCGCCGAGTCGGCGCTGGAAGCACTCGCCCGGCACCATGCGGCCGGCGCGCGGCTCGGCGAACACCTGGACGACGCGCACCTGTTCCAGCAGTTCCACCCTGACCTCAGCCCCATCGGTTGGCACCTGGGACACTGCGCCATGGTGGAGCAGCACTGGATCGGGGAGCGGATACTTGCGGAACCGCCGGACCCGTCCCTGCACGCACTCTACTTTCCGGAGCTGAGCGCCAAGGACGGCCGCGCGGCCCGGTTGCCGGACCGGGCCAAGCTCACCGCGTGGACGGCAGCCATCCACGCGCGCACGCGCGACCTCCTGGCAACACCACCGGAAGCACTGGCCAGCCATCCGCTGATGCGTGACGACTACCTGGTGCACTTCCTTGAGCAGCACTACGCCCAGCACCACGAAACCCTCGCCTACTGCCTCAGCGCCATCACCGCATCCGCGAACGCAGGCACCATGGCGCCCGCCGCACTGGAACAGCTGGAGCCGCGCCCGCTGTCCCGGGAGGTCGTGACGGTGCAGGCGGGCACCTACACCGTGGGCACCGACGACGTGCGCGGCTACGACAACGAGCGCCCGGCCCACCGAGTGCAGCTTGCCGGAGCCAGGCTGGCCCGCACGCCGGTCAGCAATGCGCAATGGCTGGCGTTCATGGTGAACGGCGGCTACGACACCCCGGAGCACTGGACGGCCAGTGGCGATGCCTGGCGCCGCTCAGCGGCCGCCCGCCACCCCTGGACGTGGCAGCCTGTGCGCCCGGGCTGTTATCTCTGGAACGGCCCCAACGGCCCAAAACCGCTGCAGGCAGACGCGCCCGTGAGCGGCATCAACCATTACGAAGCGCAGGCGTTCGCCCGCTGGGCCGGCGCCCGCCTGCCCCACGAGTTCGAGTGGGAAGTGGCTGCAGCGCAGAACCGCCTGGACGCCACCGGCACTGTCTGGGAGTGGTGCGGGAATGCCCTGGCGCCCTACCCCGGCTTCCAGCCGTTTCCCTACGACGGTTACTCGCTGCCCTGGTTCGACGGCCGGCATTTCGTCCTGCGGGGCGGCAGCCGGTTCACGGATCCGGCGCTCAAGCGGCCCGGTTTCCGCAACTTCTTCGAACCACACGTGCGGCATCAGCAGGCCGGACTCAGGCTCGCCTGGGACCTGGCCCGGTAATCAACGGATGGTGACGCGGCCTCCTGCCCCGTCTGCCGTCAGGGAGAACACAATGACGCTCCAAGTCGACCATCCTGCCTACGACCACTCGAGCAACGACGTTGCCGGCGAGTTCATGGCCGACGTGCTGACCGGGTTGGCCCAGTCCCCGCCTGTGATTCCACCGAAGTACTTCTATGATGACGCCGGCTCGCGCCTGTTCGACCGCATCTGCGAACTCCCGGAGTATTACCCCACGCGCACGGAAATGCAGATCCTGGAGCAGTACGCTGGCGCGATCGGCGAACGGCTCGGCGAGGGGGTGGTCCTGGTGGAGCCCGGCAGCGGGAGCAGCGCGAAGGTAAGCCTGCTGCTGCGCAACCTGCGCCGCCCCGTGGCCTACGTTCCGGTGGAGATCTCCGGCGACCACATGCTGAGCAGTCTCACGCCGCTGCGGCAACAGTTCCCGGCGATCGACATCATCCCGGTCTGCGCGGATTTCACTGCTGGCTTCACCATCCCGGACGTCGATGCGCCGGCCGCGCGGCGCGCCGTCTTCTTCCCCGGCTCGACCATCGGCAACTTCCCGCCGGACCAGGCGGCGGCGCTGCTGGCGCAGTTCCGCGCGCTGGTTGGCGCCGGCGGCGCGGTAGTCCTGGGGGTGGACCTGCGCAAGGACCCGGCGGTTCTGGAGGCCGCCTACAACGACGCCGCCGGCGTCACCGCCGCGTTCAATCGCAACCTGCTCACGCGCATGCAGCAGGAACTCGGGGCCGTGCTGGACGCAGACGGTTTCGTTCATCGCGCGGTATGGAACGCACCGGAGAGCCGCATCGAGATGCACCTGGTCAGCCGCCACGCGCAGACCATCGAGGTGGGCGGAAGCACCTTCCGGTACGAGGCGGACGATTTCATCATCACCGAGTTCAGCTACAAGTACACCCGGGCGGGCCTCGACGCCCTGGCGGCAGAGGCAGGACTGCGGGTCGGCGCCAGCTGGGAGGACGCACGTGGCTGGTTCAGCATCCAGTACCTTGAAGCCTGAACGCCCTGCCTCACCGGGGGAGGCCTCCTCGTGACGGACCACCCCGTCGTCGCTGGCGTGGACGGCTGCCGTGGCGGCTGGCTGTGCGTATGGGGCCCTGCGGACGAGCCGGCATCGCTGCGGGCGGCGCTGATCGACCATCCCGGCGGGATCGCCACCCTGACCCCGGCCCCGTCGGTGGTGGGTGCCGACGTCCCCATCGGCCTCGCCGAGGCATCCCCACGCGGCTGCGACCTGGCCGCCCGGGCACGGCTGGGACGTCCGCGCGGGAGCAGCGTCTTCCCGGCACCGATCCGGCCCATGCTGACCGCAGCGGATTACCCGACGGCCTGCGCCATTGGCCGCGCCCGCGCCGGGCGGGCCCTGTCGCGACAGGCCTGGAACATCGTGCCCCTGATCCATGCCATGGACCGCTTCCTGCAGCGGGACACCCAGTGGCGCGAGCGGGTCTACGAGGTGCACCCGGAGCTCAGCTTTGCCCTCTGGAACGGGGGCACGCCCATGCGTCACAACAAGAAACGCTCGCCGGGCCGGCAGGAGCGGATCGCGCTCATCGAACGGGATCTTCCGGGTGCGCTGGAGGCGACGCAGGACGCGCTGTCAGGCCAGCGGTACGCCGCGGACGATCTGCTGGATGCACTCGCGGCACTCTGGAGCGCGGCACGCATCGCGCGGGGCGAGGCAGTGGCGTTTCCGGAGACGGTGGAGACGGATGAGTGCGGATTGCCGATGGTGATCCGGGCTTGAAGCATGAATGGGCAGGTCGCGGCTTGCGCCGCTCCTACGGGCTCTGGAAACAATCGCGGCTGAAGCCGCTCCCACAGATTTAAGGAGGCCAGTGTGGGAGGGGCTTCAGCCCCGACAACTTGAAGCGTAGGAGCGGCGCAAGCCGCGACGCCACGCCCGGGGCGATCCCGCCCCGGGCATGGCCATCACCTTACTTGGCGTCGTGAAAGCCCTTGCCTTCCTTCGCCAGCTGCTCCAGCAGCGGTGACGGCTTCCACTGCTCGCCGCCCTGCTCCTTGTAGAACTGACTGACGCGATCGAAGATCTCCTTCACGCCCACCTGGTCGGCCCAGAACATGGTGCCGCCGCGGTAGACCGGGAAGCCGTAGCCGTAGATCCAGACGATGTCCACGTCCAGGGCGCGGGCGGCGATGCCCTCTTCCAGGATCTTGGAGCCTTCGTTGACCATGACGTACATGCACCGCTCCAGGACTTCCTGGTCGCTCACGTCGCGGGGCGTGATGCCCTTGTCCTTGCGGTGCTGCTCGATCACCTCGGCGGTCACCGGGTCCGGCTTGGGCGTCCGGTCACCCTCTTCGTACTTGTAGACGCCCGCCTGGGTCTTCTGGCCGTAGCGGCCTTTCTCGGCGAGCTTGTCCAGCCAGGTCAGCTCCTGGGCGTCCGGGTCACCGGCCTTGCGGCGCTCCAGGCGGATGCTGTAGCCGATGTCCAGGCCGGCCAGGTCGGACATGGCGAACGGCCCCATGGGGAAGCCCAGATCGTAGATGACCTTGTCCACCTGCTCGGGGCTGGCACCCTCTTCCACCAGGGCCACGGCCTCGGCCTGGCGCTTGTGCAGCATGCGGTTGCCGACGAAACCGTCGCACACGCCGACACAAACGGCCACCTTGCCGATCTTCTTGCCGATATCCATGATCGTGGCGACCACGTCGTCGGAGGTCTTGTCGCCGCGCACGTTCTCCAGCAGTTTCATGACGTTGGCGGGGCTGAAGAAGTGCATGCCGCAGACGTCTTCAGGCCGGCTGGTGAACGAGGCGATCCGGTTCACGTCCAGGGTGGAGGTGTTGCTGGCGAGAATCGCACCCTGCTTGCAGACCTTGTCCAGGGTCTCGAAGACGTCCTGTTTCACGTCCATGCTCTCGAACACCGCCTCGATGACCAGGTCCACGTCCTTGAAGTCATCGTAGTCGAGGGTGCCGGACAGCAGGCTCATGCGCTTCTCCACGTCGTCCATGGAGATGCGGCCCTTCTTGGCGGTGCTCTCGTAGTTCTTCCGGATGGTGGCCAGGCCCTTGTCCAGGGCTTCCTGCTTCACTTCCTTGATGATCACCGGGATACCGGCGTTGGCGAAGTTCATGGCGATGCCGCCGCCCATGGTGCCGGCGCCGACGATACCGACCTTCTTCACCTCGCGCTTGGGGGTGTCCTTGCTCACACCGGGGACCTTCGCCACTTCGCGCTCGGCAAAGAAGACGTGCCGCTGGGCCTTGGACTGGGGCGATTCCATCAGCTCCTGGAACAGCTCGCGCTCACGCTTGAGGCCGTCCTGGAAGGGCAGATCCACCGCGGCCTTGACCGCCTTGAGGCAGTGGAACGGTGCCAGGAAGCCGCGGGCCTTCTTCTGCAGGCCCTTCTCGAACTCCTCGAACAGGCTCGGCGACTCGGCCTTGGCCTCCATGTCGCAGATGCGCCGCCGCGGGGCGCCGTCGGCCACCAGCTTTTTGGCATAGGCGATGGCCTCGGCCTCGAGGTCGTCACCGACGATGGCGTCGATGATGCCCATGTCCTGGGCCTTTGGCGCCTTCACCGGGTTGCCGGCGGTAATCATCTCCAGAGCCGCCTTCGGGCCGGCCAGACGCGGCAGCCGCTGGGTGCCGCCGGCGCCGGGCAGCAGGCCCAGCTTGACTTCCGGCAGGCCGACGGCGCCGGACTTGACCGCCACGCGGTAGTCGCAACCCAGGGCGACTTCCAGGCCACCACCCAGGGCAGTGCCGTGAATCGCGGCAACCACCAGCTTGTCGCTGTTCTCGTAGGCGTCGATGACGTCGGGCAGGCTCGGATCCTGCGGCGGCTTGCCGAACTCGCGGATGTCGGCACCGGCCGGGAACGTGCGCCCGCCGCCAATGACCACCAACGCCCGGGCGCCGTCGTCGGCCAGCCCCTTCTCCAGCCCTTCCTTGAGCCCGGCGCGCACGGCCTGCCCAAGGGCGTTCACCGGCGGATTGTTCACGGTGATGACGCCCACGCCATCCTTCAACTGGTAACTGACTGCGTCGCTCATGCGATCCTCCTTCATCTGATCCATCCGTGGCCGGGGCGCAACGCGCCACCGGCACTGGCTTGTTGCTAACGAATGCGCCGGGCGATCACAGGCCGCCCATGCACAGGAACTTCATCTCCAGGTACTCGTCGATGCCGTACTTCGAGCCCTCGCGGCCGATACCGGACTCCTTGAAGCCGCCAAACGGCATGCCCTCGTGCACGAAGCGCGCGGTGTTGCACGCCACCATGCCGTACTCCAGCGCCTCGCCCACGCGCCACATGCGGCCGGGGTCGCGGGTGAAGTAGTAGGCGGCGAGGCCGTAGGGGGTGTCGTTGGCGAGGCGAACGGCCTCTTCCTCGGAACTGAAGCGGTAGACCGGCGCCACCGGGCCGAAGATCTCGTTGCCGAAACAGGCCATGTCGGGATTCACGTCGGCGAGTACCGTGGGCTCGTAGAAGGTCCGGCCCAGGTCGTGCCGCTGTCCGCCGCGAACCGCTTTGGCGCCGCTGCCCAGGGCATCCTTGACCAGCCCCTCGACCTTCTCCAGGCCCTTGTCGTTGATGAGCGGGCCCGTGGTGACACCCTTCTCGGCACCGTTACCGACGTTGAGCTGGTCCACCGCGGCGGTGAACTTCTCCATGAAGGCGTCGTAGACATTCTCGTGCACCATCAGACGGTTCACGCAGATGCAGGTCTGGCCGCTGTTGATGAACTTCATCATGGTGGCGGCCTGCACGGCGGCATCCAGATCCGCATCCTCGAATACCAGGAAGGGCGCATTACCGCCCAGCTCCAGGCTGACCTTCTTCACGGTATCCGAGGCCTGACTCATGAGCAGCTTGCCCACGGCAGTGGAGCCGGTGAACGAGAGCTTGCGCACGGTGGCGCTGGTGGCCAGCTCCCCGCCCACCTCGGCGCCGTGGCTCGCGGTGACCACATTCACGACACCCGCGGGAATGCCGGCGCGATGGGCAAGCTCGGCCAGGGCCAGGGCGGAGAGCGGCGTGTCTTCCGCCGGCTTGATCACCACCGGGCAACCGGCGGCGAGCGCCGGGGAGACCTTGCGGGTAATCATGGAAGAGGGGAAGTTCCACGGCGTAATGGCGGCCACCACGCCCACGGGCTGCTTCACCACCAGCTCACGCTGGCCCGGCCCCTGGGGCGAGAGCAGATCCCCTTCGATGCGCTTCGCCTCCTCGGCGAACCACTCCACGTAGGCCGCTCCGCCAAGCACTTCACCCTTCGCTTCGGCGTGGGGCTTGCCCTGCTCCGCAGTCAGGAGCTGGGCAAGGTCGTCACTGTGTTGGGTGATGAGGTCGTACCACTTGCGCAGCAGCTTCGAACGCTTGCGCGCGCTCATGGCCCGCCACTCCGGCCACGCCTGCTCGGCGGCGGCGATGGCCTGTTTGGTGTCGGCAGCATTCATGTCGGGAACGCTGGCAAGGACATCGCCGGTGGCCGGGTTGATCACATCAAACGTGGCGCTGCTGGTGGCCGGCGCCCATTCGCCACCGATGTACGCCTGGGTCTTGAGTAGCTGGGAATCGTTCAACGAGAGACTCACGGCAATTCCTCCTGTGCTGCGTGACGAATGCGGTATCCACGACCCCGCACGGTGTTTGTCATCCGTAACTGGCGGTTTCGTCGACACAGTTGCGTTTTGCGAAACAGCGTTTCATTTCTGACATGGGAGACTAGCATCTATTGGGGGGGATGTGGCGACCTTCGGGAAAGGGGGAGACAGGAGGCTAGGACAGGGCGATACGTCTCGGCCTGGAGACAACAGGTTTCCTTTCTTGCTCATAGGGTTAGCGTCCGCCACGCCCCGTGGCGACTCCCCCGGGCGACACTGAATTCCGATAGACGGCTATTAACCCGTTGTTCTAAAAGGGATTAAAAAGCGGCACCGAAATTGCTGTGATCGTGCTGCCCGGCAATGACGCCTGGGCGCGCTCGGGGCCAGAGGCCCCAGGAGGTAGGTCATGAAACTCACGACATACGCGCTTGCGCTGCTCGTCGCTCTCCTCTTCTCCATCGCCGCCACCGCGGCGCCACTCGGCAGCTCGCTGGCCAGCGGCGCACAGAGCGCCGGCGACTCCGCCGACATGGTGCTCTACGAGGACGACCGGGACGAGGGTGAGGAAGACGAGTACGAAGAGGACGAGATCGAATAACTCGATCAACACACGGATGTCGCATTCCCCTCCAGTTGCACTGGCGGCATAGGTATGCCGCCAGTGTTCTGAACCCTGATCGCGCGGCGCGCGAGGAACCCCTAGTGCACCTTGTTCGACCAGATCTCGCGCGGGCGGTGACGGCCGAGGATCTCTTCGACTTCCCGTAGCCCGCGGTCCGGTGTCATCACCTTGACCTGACAGGTGTCGCGATCCAGGTAGACCTTCTCCTGGTCGAAACCATCCGCAATCAACTCATCGACGACGTTCCTGGCCGCTTCAACACTCTCGTATGCGGCGGTTACTGCCTGTGTCATGACGACCTCCCGCTTGAATGGCGATCAGACCGTATCAATGCCGGGGCGGAGCCCCCCTGGCGGAAGTATAGTCGGAGGGGTACTCATGGGGCGTGGTTATTGATCGGGATTGGTGGACCTGAAGGTCCACCCTACGGCCGGAGATCGCGCGACCGACGATCGTGCAGCTGGAGGTTCATGCCGGGAGTGATGCAACAAAAAGCCCGCAACGCCAGGCGCTGCGGGCTTTAATGCGTATCTGGTGGCCGGGGACGGAATCGAACCGCCGACACGCGGATTTTCAATCCGCTGCTCTACCGACTGAGCTACCCGGCCTGAGGCGGCACATTGAACCCCATCGGGCCGGGCGCGTCAAGGCGAAGCCCGGCCACCGGCGCGTTCACTCCTCGGGCGGTCGGTAATCCGGCGGCGGCACGGCGGCACCACCCTCGAGCAGGAATTTCTCCATCTCCCCTTCAAGAAACTTGCGCGCCTTGGGGTCTACCGGGGTCAGCCGGTACTCGTTGATGAGCATGGTCTGGTGGCCCAGCCACTCCTGCCAGGCCTGCTTGGAGACGTTTTCGTAGATCCGCTTCCCGAGTTCACCCGGGTACGGCGGCTTCTCAAGCCCTTCCAGCTCTTCGCCGAGCCGGGCACAGTGGACGGTTCGCGCCATGGGTCATGCTCCCTGGTGAAAGTGCTGCAAGAGCCGGTGGACCGGAGCGGCCACACCGCGCCCCAGCGGAGAGTGCTCGTTATACCAGACGGCCTCCGCACCTGTCATGACGCGGTCGGCTGAACCCGTGAGCCGGGCGTGGACCGGTTCGATGTCCAGGTGGTAATGGCTGAACGTGTGCCGGAACCCGGACCACACCTCCGGGACATCGATGGTGATCCCCAGTTCGGCACGGCAGTGCGCCACGGGATCCGCATCAACCGGGCACTCCGGGAAACTCCACAGCCCGCCCCAGATGCCGGTGGGTGGCCGTCGCTGCAGCAGTACGCCCTGATCCGACTCGATAAGCAGCATGCGGGTCTGCCGCACGGGCAAGCGTTTGCTGGGCTTGGGCTCGGGATACGCCTCCTGTTCGCCCTGGGCACGGGCACGACAACCCTGGCTCACGGGGCACAACAGACAGGCGGGGTTGCGGCGGGTGCACACGGTGGCACCGAGATCCATCATGGCCTGGTTGTAGTCGGCACAGCGCGCCTCGGGGGTCAGCGTCTCGGCCACCGCCCACAGCTCCCGCGCCACGGCGGTACGCCCCGGCCACCCGGGCACGGCGCCATAGCGCGCCAGCACGCGTTTGACGTTGCCGTCGAGGATGGCGTGCCGCTGCCCCATGGACAGGGACAGGATCGCCCCGGCGGTGGATCGCCCGACCCCGGGCAGGGCTTCCCACTCTTCGATGCGCTCCGGCATGGCGCCGCCGTGGTCGTCGACGATGCGCTGCGCCGCGCGATGGAGATTCCTGGCGCGGGCGTAATATCCCAGGCCGGCCCAGTGTGCGAGCACGTCGTCCAGGGGCGCGGCGGCCAGGGCTGCCACGTCCGGGAACCGTTCCATGAACCGCTCGAAGTAGGGGATGACCACGCTGACCTGCGTCTGCTGCAGCATGATCTCGGACACCCACACGCGGTAAGGCGTCGCAGGCTGTTTCCAGGGCAGCGCGTGGCGGCCATTGTGGTCGTACCACGCCAACAGCTGCGCCTGGAAGCGCTCCGCTTCGGCGGCCTCCGGCACCATCAGTCGAACAACCGGCGCAACTCGTCCCGGGCCCGTTCGCGGACTTCGCCCTCCCGTTCCTGGCGCTCTTCCCGCAGCCGCTCCCGGGCGCGTTCGGCCTCTTCGTCCGCGCGCTCGCGCAACGCCGCCTCACCATCCCGCAGGCGCTGACGCTGTTCGCTGCTCAGGACCTCGGCCAGGTCCAGGCTGATATCGGGCGACAGCAATGAACCGTCGAACCGAACCGGCAGCGTGACGCCACGCAGCCACTCCATCTCGGAGCCGCTGCCGCCCACCAGCTCGGTCTCCAGCAGGTAGTCAACGGTGAGGTCGAAGACGTGGGCCTCGCCCACCCCGCGGACGTCGAACACCTCCGAGCGGATGCGCAGGTCGTCATTACGGACCACGCCCCGATCGATACTGAGCCGCGCATCCACATCCTGGAACGCGGTGCGGGGGGCCTCCGTATCGTCGGTGCTTTCGTCCCGGAGCCGCGCAACGGCATTGCGCACGGTCTGCTCCAGGTTGATGCCGATGATGCTGCCCTCGGAGAAGGAAAGGTCCACCTGGGCGACGAGCTCGCGCACCAGCTCCATGGGCTCGTTGCCCCGGGTCTCGCCCTGAAGGCGCATGTTGGCGGTACCGCGCAGCAGATCCCGCCCCAGGAACTGCTGCACGATGGGCTGCGCCTGCACACCCTCCATGCGCTCGTCCACGCGTACGAGCAGTTCATCCCCCGTGGCGTCGAGCCGGATGTCGCCAGCGTAGGTGCCGTCGTAGAGGTTGGCGGTGAGCGGGTGAATGCGAATGCGGCCGTCAGCGGCATTCATCTCGATGTTGATGTCCGCGAGCTCGAAGCCGGCGACGATCAGCTGCTCCAGGGTGAACTGCCCCTCCAGGTTCAGGGCGCGCAATGGCTCCAGCGGGATTTCGGCCCCCTCCTCTTCATCGGCCTCCGCCACTGCGCCACCGCCGGCGCCGGGCTCATCGGTGCCTTCCGGCAGATAGCGGTCGGCATTGAACCGCGTGCCGGCGAAGTCGAACCGGATCATGGGGTCGGCAAAATCGGCGATGCTGGCGGTGCCGCTGAGCTCGGTATCGTCCAGCTCCACCAGCAGCTCGGTGAGCTCGGCGCGATCGGCATCGGCCAGGAATGCACCGGTCAGGCTGAAGCTGCGCAGGGCGCCATCATCGGCCGGTTCGAAGTCGTCCTGCCCGAGGCGATCCAGCACCTCCCGCAGGTCCGTCCCGGGGATGTTGAAACGGCCGTCCACCGTCGGCTCCCCGGTGAGCGAGGCCACCTCCGCGGCGGCATTCAGGCGCAGCCCGGCCACCTCGAGCACAAGGTCGCTGAGCTCCGCGCTGTCAGTTTCCAGGTCGGCGGTCAGCAGGGCGCGCAGGCTCGTGTCCAGGCCACCGTCGGGCAAGCCCTCGGCTTCGGTGTTCAGGTTGAGATCGAGCACTTCGGCGCGGAAGCGCTGGAAATCGCTGCTGACACGCAGCAGGCCGGTCAGGTCACCGCTGAGACGGGTGTCTTCGTCCAGGCTGACGGCCCAGTCCGCTTCCAGGGTGACATCGTCATCCAGACGCAGCTCGCCGAGGGAGAGGTTCACCGGACCGGCTTCGTGGCGGGCCCCGGTCTGGCGGTCTTCGTAGGTCACGTGCAGGTCGGTGATCTGAACACCCTGTATGGTGCCCACGGTGAACGGCAGCCCGTCCCGCTCGGCCGGCACATCATCGGGAGCGTCTTCATCCGGAACGGGCGCTTCGGCGGGCTCGTCCGGGTCCTCGGGCAGATCCAGCTCCCAGTTGGCGTTGCCCGCCTCGCTGACAATCAGGTTGGCGCGCAGGCCGTCCAGGCGGATGGTGTCCAGCACCACCTCGCGGCGGAACAGCGGCAGTATGCGCACGGCGACGCCGGCGTTCTCGATGCTGACGAAGGGCTCGTCGCCGAACTCCTCCCTGTTCTCCAGGCGCGTGCGCCCCAGATCCAGCCCCAGCCAGGGGAAGAAAGACAGGCCGATATCCCCCTCGATCATCAGCTCCTGCCCGGTCTGCTCCTCGACCAGCCGCTCGATATCCTCGCGGTAATCGTTGGGATCGAAGAACAACATGATCGCCACGACGAGCAGCGCGATCAGCCCTGCAAACGCGGCGAGCGCGACCAGCAGCCACTTGATGATCCGGGGCATGACGAAACCCTTCAATTGTGAGTGTAGTAACTATACTGCAGGGAGGAGCCCCGCAGACAGAAGTGTCGCAGCAACGCGACCACCATAAAACAGGGCTTCAAAGCGGACGGCGCCACCCGACCGGGATGGTGGGCGGTGGTGTCTTTCGTACCACCGGCGGTTTCCCGCCGCGAACCAAGGAGATCACGTATGAGTCGTTATTGTGTGGTCGTTGCCGAGGGATCGAAAGCCCGTTTCTTCACTGTTGAACACCCAGAAGTGCCAGAACTCGAGTCCGGACCGGACCTCATCGAAAGGAAAACCATGTCGAACCCCACCCACCAGGCCCATGGCGAGGAGATCCTCGCGGACCTGCGTGCCGGGCGCAATCGCACGCCCAACGGGTCGGCCCATGGTTACGACGATCATCGCGATGGATACGATGCGGAATGCGAACGGCGTTTCGCCCGTGAAATCGCCCAGGAACTCGATACCATGGCGCGCAGCAACGGCACGCGCCGGGTGGTCCTGTGCGCCGAGAAGCGCATGCTCGGGTTTCTGCGCCCCAACCTCCACCACGCGATCCCGAACGGGGTGGACCTGCACGAAGTCCCGAAGGATCTGGCCAAGCTGAGCCCCAGAAAGCTCCATGAACGCCTGGCCAACGACGGCCACATTCCGAAGCGTCGCGGCAGACGCCGGCACTGACACAGGAATGCGCGCCCGTGCGGCGCTGACCATCAAAGCCCCGCTCGTGCGGGGCTTTTTTCGGCTTACTTTGCCTCTAACGACCCCTGTGCCATAGTCGAACCGCGTCTTTGAGTCAGGGCCGGCCCGATCATGCAGTTCGAAACCCCCTACGCCTCCCGCCGCAGCCCGGTGCTCGGCGACAACGTGGTCGCCACGTCCCAGCCCCTGGCGGCACAGGCCGGGCTGGACGCTCTCGCCGACGGTGGCAACGCCGTTGACGCTGCGCTCGCCGCGGCCATCACGCTGACCGTGGTGGAGCCCACGGGCAACGGCGTGGGCAGCGATGCATTCGCCATCGTTCACGACAGCCACCGCCTCCACGGCCTGAACGCCAGTGGCCGGTCACCGGCGGCGTGGCGGCCGGACCGGTTCAGCGGGTTCGAGAGCATGCCGCTGCGCGGCTGGGAGTCGGTCACGACCCCCGGCGCCGTATCGGCCTGGGTTGCGCTCTCCGAACGCTTCGGAGCGCTGCCGTTCCCGCGACTGTTCGAGCGCGCCATTGCCTATGCCGAGGGCGGTTTTCCGGTCTCACCGGTCATCGCCCGGCTGTGGACCCTGGGCGCCCGGGAGCTGTCGGCACAACCCGGCTTTGCGGAAGCCTTCCTGCCCGACGGCCATGCACCCACTGCCGGTGAGCGCTTTCGCAACCCGGCGCTGGCGGCAACCCTGCGTGCCATCGCCGAGAGCCGGGGCGACGCGTTCTATCGCGGCGACCTGGCGGAGCGCATCGCGGCGGCGGCCGCAGCCAACGGCGCGGCGCTGTCGGCGGACGACCTGGCGTCCCATGCCGTCGACTGGCCCGGCACGATCCACATCCACTATAACGATGTGCTGGCCCACGAGATTCCGCCCAACGGCCAGGGCGTCGCTGCCCTGATCGCCCTGGGCATCCTCGATCGCACGGAACTGCGCGAAGTGGGGCCGGACAGCGTCGCCGGCCTCCACCTGCAGATCGAGGCCACCAAGCTCGCCCTGGCCGACGCCCACGCCCACGTCGCGGATCCCGCCACCATGACCGTCAGCCCTGACGAGCTGCTGGCGCCGGACTACCTCGACCACCGGGCCGGCCTCATCGATCGCCGACGCGCCGGCGACCCGGGTCACGGCGATCCACGCCCCGGGGGGACGGTCTACCTCTCCACTGCGGACGCCGCCGGGCGCATGGTGTCGTTCATACAGTCCAACTATCTCGGTTTCGGCTCCGGCGTAGTGGTGCCCGGCACCGGGATCAGCATGCAGGGTCGTGCGGGCGGGTTCAGCCTTGAGGCCGGACACCCGAACCAGGTCGACGGCGGCAAACGGCCGTTCCACACCATCATCCCCGGCTTTCTCACCACCGCGGACGGCGCACCGCTGACCAGTTACGGCGTCATGGGCGGCCCCATGCAGGCCCAGGGCCATGTGCAGATGACGGTACGTCTGGCCGACTTCGGCCAGGACCCGCAGGCCGCCTGCGACGCCCCGCGGTGGCGCGTGCTCGCCGGGCGCCGCGTGGCGGTAGAGGCCACCATGCCGGACAACACCCGAACGGCTCTCATGGAGCTGGGGCATGAGCTGGTGGTTGAAGAGCCCGAGGCAGCATTCGGCTTCGGCGGGGCACAGATCGTCCACCGCCTGGAAGCCGGCTACGTTGCCGGCTCCGACCCGCGCAAGGACGGCCAGGCGGTGGCGTTCTAGCCACTGTCGTTCACCGCCGCCTGCAGCGGCTTCTCGCTCAGGGACCGACGCGCCCGCGCCAAGCCCCACATCCCCAGGGCGACCACCGGCACGACGGCGAGCCAGGCCAGCTGCTCGTCGGGGTACAGGATCACCACGAGGCTGAACAGCGCAATTGCCAGCCGCGCCGTCCAGTCCAGTGCCCGCGTCCGGGCAAAGCTCCCCTGCAGCGCAAAGATCACGCCCAGGGTGCCGACCAGCAGCAGCGTAAAGGCCGGCACCTGCGCAAGTCCCGGCTCAACCACCAGTCCCGGACGGGTATACACCCCCGCCATCATGATCAACAGCGGCACGCACAACCCCAGTGCGGCGATCATGGTGCGCACGAACGGCGCCTCCGCGATCCGCGATGTCACCGCGGCCACCACGGATGTGGGCGGCGACAGCTCGCCGAATACCGCCACCAGGAAGGCGAAGAAATGCGCCACCCACGGGTCCACCCCGGCGCGGATCATGAACGGCGCGATCACCACGGCCACGATGATGTAGGTGGGCGCAACGGGCAGCCCCATGCCCACCAGGTAGCCGAACGCGAAGGCGACCAGGACCATCAGCGCCAGGTGCGCGCCGGCTGTCTCCATGAGCAGGATGCCGACCTTCGTCGGCACGCCGGTGATGGTGAACGTGGCCGTCAGAATGCCCAGCGAGGCCAGCAGCACGGTGAGTTCGGCGGTGTTGGTGGAAAAGGTCTCGATCATGCGCACGAACGGCCGCCCCGCCTCCCGCAGACTCTCCCGGCGCAACAGCGCCAGGGGCTGCTCCCGGGAGGCCCACACGAGGCGGGCGAAGAACAGCACCGAGAGCACCAGGAGCAGGCCCATGAACACCAGTTGCGCCGAGGACATGGCGGCCCTGCGCTCGACGCCCATCAGCCAGATCAGCGCCACGACCGCCAACCCGTAGGCGGCGAGATTGACGATATCCATGGGCTGCATCGGCTCCCGGCGGGGGTTCACTGCACGCTGCATGTACTGCCCCGCCAGCAGATACACCGCCAGGCTGACACCGATGAAATACAGAATCGCGGGGGCGAATCCGCGCGCAACCACATCGAAGTAGCTGACCCGCATGTACTCGGCCATCAGAAAGGCAGCGATACCCATGAGCGGCGGCATGAGCTGGCCGCCCAGGGAAGACGCGGTCTCCACTGCGGCGGCCTTGACCCTGGGGAAGCCTGCGCGGATCAGCGCCGGAATGGTCGCCGACCCGGTCGTGGCCGCATTCGCCGCGCCACTGCCGGATACCGCGGCCACCGAGAAGCTGCCAATGACGGCAGCCTGGGGCAGCAATCGCGGTGACCGGGCCGCCAGGCGCGAACTGCCCACGAGAATGGATTCGATGCAGCCGAACGCCCGCAGCACTGCCAGTACGAGCATGAAGGAGCCGATCAGCGTGAGGCCCAGCTGGGAGAGGCGCTCGAACACACCGGTCGAGATCTCGACACTGGACGCCGTGAGGATGCGGTCCCAGCTCATTCCGGGGTGACTGAACACCCCCGGCACCAGGTAGCCGTAGGCGGTATAGAGAATGAGCGCCAGGATCACCAGCGCGAGAGCCAGGTAACGGCGACGGGTGTACTCCAGCACCAGCGCGACGACAATGGCGCCCGCCAGCTTGTCGGCATCGTTCCAGAAACCGACACGATTGATGCGGATGCCGTCGAACTCGGCGACAAAATACGCCGACGCATACAGCAGGGCCGCAGCATAGCCCGCGCCCACGAGGGTCGCCAGCACCGGACCCAGTGCCGGATAAAGCTCACCATGGCGGAGGTCGTTGAGATACGCCAGCGCCACGGCCACCGGCACCATGGTCACCGCCAGCAGTGTCGCGCCACCCGCCCCCGTCAGGTAGTACGTGGTCAGGTACGAAAAGAAGTAGAGCGAGATCCCGTAGAAGAGAATCTGGCTCACCACGTTGCACCAGTATTCGGTTCGCGTCAGCGGACGCGTCTCCGCACCCTGGTCCTGTTCACGCGCCATGGATCGGGATATCCAGCACTGATCCTCCCGGGCGCCTCAGGGGCGCCGTGTTGGCCGATCAGGCCCGGCACGCGGACTCCCGCGCGCCGGGCAGGCGTGGCTCAGTCCTCGTAGATCCAGTCGTCCCAGGCGTCGTCCCAGGCATCATTGTCTTTCAGGAAGCGGGCAAGCCCCGGATGCACCGGGACACTGCCGCCGGAGGCGGCGACCCCGCGGCGCTGAAGGTCGACCATGTCGTCATCCACCTGGGCGAACGAGGCGTTGGCCTCCCGCAGTTCCTCCGAGTGCTCGTCGATGATGGTAAGCATCTCGTAGAGGTCCTCTTCGGGTACGTCCGGCCCCAGATGGAAGCCGTAGAAGAACGGCACTGCGTATGCGGTATCCACGTTGACGTCGGAATCGTAGACGTCAGGATCGATGGCAACGACCTCCATGCCCGCCTCCTCGATCATCCGCCGCTCGTCCTCGCTGGGATTGAGAATGGTCGCGCGGGACGAGAGCATGGCCTCATTCACCCACGGCGCCAGACTGGACTCGCCAGTGGTGTACGCATTGAAACCACGGATGGTGCCTTCGTTAAGGGACGACCCGGCGATATCGATGTCGATTTCCGTGTACTCGTGGGTGACGTTCGCCGCCGCCATGGCGCGCTCGAGCTGCGCGCGAACGTCCCAGGGCGCAGGCCCCGTGAACACCGGCTTGCCGGAGAGATCCCCCCAGCCATCGAACGCCTCCTGATCATCGGCGCTCACCGCCAGCCCGACTTCCATGGTGTAGGCCCAGAAGGACTGCACCGGCTCGCGCTCCATGGCACTTCGAAAGCCCTCGAACCGACCGGAGTCGTCAGCCAGCTCCTGGAAGGCCACATCGGCGCCGTAATAGCCGTCGAACTCGCCCAGGGCGTAGCCTCGCACCGTCGCTATGGCGCCGGCTGTCGGCAGCACGGTGATGGAGTAGCCTTCCCACTCCCGGTTCAGCAACGCCATCAGGTCGACCTTCACGGCGTGACCACCGGAGCCGGTGGCCGAGGTGGCCCAGGCGAGATCCCGGTCTGCATGCACGGGCGCCGTTGCAAGGCTGGTAAGCAGCGCCGCGGCCCCCAGGGCAACGGGCGTCACGAACGAAGAGCGCTTGGCCATATCTCCTCCCCTTTCTCGTTTTTTGTCCCTTTTTATTGTTCGGCCCACGGGCACAAAGCGTCCGGAACCAGTTTTGAGTGTGGTTTGGGGGTGGCGGGAGGTCAAGACGGCCGGGGAGAGTTGAGTGGAGCGGGTGATGGGAATCGAACCCACATTAAGAGCTTGGGAAGCTCCCGTTCTACCATTGAACTACACCCGCTTGCTGCGAGAGTGAATGTAGCCGCGAAGGCGGGGGCTTGGCAAGCCCCGCAAGTCGGCGTTCAGGCCGTGGCAGCGAACTGCGGAACCTCTACTTCCAGCTCCCCGGTCAGCCGGCGGTACAACATTGACCGCTCAGCATCATTCAACTCACCCAGTTTGATTCGGAACCGACGCGGTTTCTCATCGCTCTCGGCCCCACCCGGCCGATAGGTCAGACGGAGGGCTTTACGCCCAACCTGCTCAACGGTCTCGACATCCTTGTAACGAACCAGGCGGCGCCCTTTTGCGGGAAACTCCTTCAAATCCAGATAGGTGGGATGCATCCGCAACCGGGCGTTTTTCCGACTCCAGAGACCCATCAACACAAAGACAATACCCAGCGCGATGGAAGGAGGAATAACGAGAAGCACCCCGCTTATCACGAAAAAGGCGCCACCGCCGATAATGAGGCGCCAGGGTGACACCGCGAACTCCATATCCGGCTCCGTGAGCCCGCCCGGGGTGTTGCCGGTATCCTCCAGAAACTGATGCTCGGCCGCCATGTCGAGCGCCCGGCTCACCCCGGGGACGCTCACAAGCCCTACAGGCATGATCGGGATTGCTCCCGCCAGCACCATATAGGCACCCGTCTGCCACCATCGAAGCGCTATGAGACCGGTACCGACGGCATTCAGAGCCACCGGTATCAGCATGTAGGGACCGAGATCTGGCGCTATATGAGACACGAACACGTACGCCAGGATCGAGGCGACAATTCCGCCTCCTAAAGAGCCGATCATCCACATGTCGAAACCTCCCTGTCAGTATTGAACGTCCATGAACAGCGAGCGCGCTCTGGCGCTCTACCGTGCTCCAACCATCCCCCTCCGGGTGTCCAGGCGCGAACCCGGCCCGGTCAGCGATGCAGGAAACTGCCGCACCACCTCCGGACCGTACTCGCGTAGCCGCCGCTCTTCGTCACGCTCACGGTAGGGGTCGAACACCTCATCCGGCGGCAACGGCTTGCTACGGTCCATGTACCAGCTATAGAAGGCCAT
>NZ_FOEG01000017.1 GCF_900110585.1 Aquisalimonas asiatica
GTATACCAATTGGTTTCGACGGACGGAGTGCGCTGAAGAGGAGGTCCGCCGCTGGATATGCAAAGGTCCAGGGAGAACGCGATGGGGCGGCGTGAGGCCGGGGAGAGCCGATTTGGATCTCAGGCAACACCAAACGTAAAAAACCTCCCTCGCGGTCCTTTACAGGATCGCCACGGGGAGGTTTTCAGTCAGCGACAACGTCGTGTCGTTGATGTTGTTTGGTGGGCGCGGCTGGGATTGAACCAGCGACCCCTGCCGTGTGAAGGGTGTCCGGCCAAACTATAACGAAACCCATTGGATGGATTTTCCCGTTTTTTAACAGCTGGTTACGCGGTGTCGTGACTGGCCATCAATGGCCTAATTTTGACGTCCGTTCGTCCCAACTGTCCCCGTAGTGTCCCCACTTTTTCCCTTGCTCGCAAGGTGGTGATGTTGCCGTGCGCGGGATGTCTGTGCGGTTGGTTGGATGATTGCCGCCGCCCCCGGCATTGGTGGCCTGTTTAATGCGTGGAGAATCGTCATGACCACACTACAAATAGACAGGAGTAGACCCATGCGAGCTTTGATGACGCTTACCGAAGCCGCCGATCATCTCGCCATCTCGGTGAGAACCCTCCGGCGGTTGATCGAGCGCGCAGACCTGCCTTGCGTGCAGGTGGGGCGAAGCCGGCGTGTAGACCCGCGGGACCTCGAGGCGTATGTCGCGCGACAGAAATGGCGTTCCGATTCAACCAGCCCTGACCGGGGAGGATGCGCCGTCAGAGACCCGAGCTCCAGCCGCGCGCTCGCTTTGATTCAGGCAATCCGTGATGAGCGGGGCTAGCCTCCCCCCGACGGGGGCGTTACGGTTAGTCTCATCTGATGGAAGCAAACTGCCGCGCGCCGTGTGCACGTTGGTAAGTTTCGCCCAGGACTGAAAGAGTCCCTTTGGGCAAGTCATCCCGTTGCTCCACTGCATTCCGGAGTAACGCCCCTCGTTGTTGGTCCTGCTTGCCGGGGAGCAGGATCACGCCTGACGCATCGCTGACACCGCCAATCCCGACCCCTACAACGCGCAGATCCCGATCAGCGTAATCGAACGTATAGCTGCAGTGGACGTGGCCATGAATAACAAGGTTGGCACCCATGGCCTCTGCCAGCTCATTGATGGCCTTGTGTCCATGCGGATGACAGCCGGGCGCCTCATGCGACACGAGGATGTCCGCACGCTCATTGCGCAGCGCGTTGTAATCTTCCGGCCAGATAGCTGCACGCTTCTTCAGCGGCAGCCCGCCACGCCAACGGTTTCCTTTGCCCATGTGCTTGACGAACATCTCCCGGCTTTCCCATTTGACGCCGGTATCAGGGTGCCAGACACTCCCCTGGAAGTGCCCTCCCAGCCCAGCTACACGGATGCCCGACAGCGTTGTTACTCGGCCATCCAGCGAACGGTCGGCGTACGCTCCCTCGAAAAGCGCATCGTAATAGGCTTCGTGGTCCACATCATGGTTGCCGTGAATCCAGCTCACCTGCGTAGAGGTGACTGCTGCGTGCAGCTCGGTCTCGAAAGGGGCCGTCAGGCCGAAGTCTCCCAGGATGATCATCTGCTCCGGATCGTGCTCTTTGGCAGCCTCGTTCAGTGGAGCGAACAGGCCGTGCGGATCGCCGGCAATGAGCAGCGATCCCAGAGCCTGCTCCCAAGTCCGTTCTAGATGGTTATGTAGTTGGTTCGTCATGCGCTTCTCCAGCTGGTTGTTTTAGCAGTCACTGCGACGGGTCTAGGGGAGAGGGGAGGTGCCGCCCTGTGATCGGGGAAACAGGCTGCGCAGCAGGTGCAGTCGTAGAGGATTAACTGTTGGTACTGACATACGGCGATCTCCAAAACGAAAAAACCGGGCGGGAGCCCGGTTCGTCGTAGAGATCATTGTCAGCTCAAACGCACGCGCACCGGACCCTTAGGCGGACTGCCTTCTGGGTATGACTACCATTTTGCTTGTGCGCGTGGCGTAGATCATATGTGTGTACACCAGAGAACACGACTGTAGTGTATGGATACACGGTAAACCGGGCTACAAGCCCGTGGCAAGGCTTCGAGAAGGACCGGAGGGCGTCGAAGGGGCTGGTTGGTGCTGTAACCCATCATGACGGAGTCGGAGTCTGCTGAAAAATCGGGGTATATCGCTGCTTGCTCAGTCTTGCTGGTGGCTCCTTCAGTGAAGGAGCCACCTATTGGGTCGGGAACCGATCGTTGATCTGAAGGCTACGCCCCGTGTCACGCCTTAAAAGGTGCAGATTTGTTATACATTGATTCTAGCTTTCTAATTTTTTCATCTTGGTTGTCGTCCGCCCTTTTGTCTTTGATTATTTTCCTGAACTCGCGGCCTGAATTTGAATCTATTTCAAAAACAATCTTGGCGTCACCATTTGTGAAATTTCGCATATCGCTATATCGATAAACGTTATACCCTGGGCCGTCTTCGTCGTGTGGAACGAAGAAAATAATCCTGGGTAACCCGTCAGACGGCAAAATTTCTTCAACTTTCTTTTGAACGCTACCTGGACCCCACTTGACTTCGTTTGCATGATATTTCTCAAGAGAAGCCGCCTCAAGAGACTTCATTAATGAAGAGGTTTCTGTGTCGTCTTTTTCTTCTTCGTTGTCCGCTATGGTTCTTTTTTCTAGAGAGTACCAATAGGCGTAAATCTGCTTTACAGTCCTGTCCAAATCAAACAAGAAATATTCTGGTTTGCTGTTCTGAGGAAACTGCTTCATGGTGTCGTTATCGACAATAAAAATCACGCAGTACATTTTACCGAAGTAATCTTTAGCGATATGCGGGCGGTTGTATTCGTCTTTCGAGAGCGAGTTGTGGATCGTGTTCCCCTCCCCGATATCTTCTTCGCCATCAAGAGATATTCTTTTTTTGGCTTCATGGATAATTTTTTCCTTTCTTGTTTCTCTTATGTTTCTGAAATTATCACGAACCCATTGCAAATGCCATTTCATTGAATTCGTTCTTAGGCGAGATTGTGCGTACTGAAGAAAGATGGTGCTAAATCCCACCAGCAATAAGACAGAGTAAGAGGCCCCCTCTAAATATTGATCAAGTATCGTTCCGTTTTCAATAGTCCAGAGAATCCCTAAAAGACCGGAGAAACCTACCCCGCCAAATATGATGTTACGGAATATTCGCGACTGCTTCGCAAACATTCGATCATTGATCGCATCGTCCAATGCTTGGTAGCACTCTTTCGAGGTCCAGAGAAGGGGGTCGTTTGAACGCCTAAGAGTTCTTCTTCCCAATAGGATCATTGTGATGATGGCCGATGACCCAGCGATTATGGTTATATAGTTTAGCCAGCTAAAATAGACGTCTAGCGTGAGGTAAAGCCCTGTGTGGTTGTTTATTATGCTCATGATGTAATTGTTAAAATCGCTCAGCATGTGGCCTCCAATAGATGAAAAGAGAGTCTGCGTCATAAAAAGTATTTTCAATAGAAAGAGGAAATTTTGTTTCGAGCAACCTCATTAGCTCAGTGATAGGTTACGCTGATTTATCGGCAATAGTGTTCACCTCAGCTAGTGAAGGAGTTGAAGATTATCGAAGGCTTTTCGGTGTCAATCACGCCACCATGGTGGACGGCCAGGGCGGCCACGCCGCACTCGATGGACAAGAGCGAGTTTTATCTGCAGATTGTCGGTTACCTGTCACCGCCGCTGCAGTCGTCCACGACCACATCGAGATCAGGGCTGACCGCGAATGCTTGCCACGGGTACACCACCGCCTGGGTAAATGCACCGCCCTCGGCGACGGCAACGTCACATTGGAATCGGACACGGTCCTCGGTGACCTCCACGCCAACGTCAGCACCATAGCGGCCATCCGGGTGGCGCCCGGCGTGAATCACGACCAGGCGGTCCATGCCGTCGACGTCGACTCCCCGCGGCGCGTGTTCACGAACCTGCGCCACTCCCTCAAGAATTACGTGCCCCGGTGTTTCACTGCCTTCCGAGGTGCCCTCGGCCACCAGAGTGGCCGCTTCACTGCCAACCGTCTGCGCCGGTGAAGCACAACCTGGGATGCCGCCCGCGAACAACATGAGCGAGATGGTGGCCAGATAGGATGGTTGCGCCATTCCCTAGAACCTCACGCTAGTCACTGCACCAGCACCGAGCATTTGGTCGGCCGAGGCGATGTTGTTCGGCTGGTTGCGTACCGTGGCGTTCAGCCGGAACTCGCCCTCGGCATCGCCCCAGGCAAAGCCGCGGGCGTAGTACGCCTCGACGCGTGTCTCTTGCCCGCTGGGGCTCATGTCGGCGGATGCCTCCAGGTAGGTCACGTCGCCGTCGTCGTTGATGCCGTTCGGCACGCTGAGGTCAGCCGAACCCCGGGTGACCCGGAGCGGCCGTGAGACCACGGCACCGGTACGCCCCTGATCGAACAGGTCCAGCTCGACGCCGAGGGCGGTCTGTTGACTGTGGAGGCGATCCACGCCAGCCAGCACGCTCTGCTCGGCGGCGTCCACATGGGTGATGCCGTACTCGTGCCAGGCGAACACGCTCACAGCCCCTTGGTCGTGACGGACGCCGAGCGAGGCGGTGTGCGTCGTTGCGTTATCGCCGAAGCGCAGGGCGCCGTTGCCGTCCGACCCGAGGATGTGCGCATCCTGCGTAATGACGCTGGTCTCAGCGTGCCAGAGGGTGTTCTCACCGTAGGTGCCGACCAGCGCCATGGACACCTCTTCAGCCGTGCTGGAGTCTTCCGGGCTGGGGCGCAGGGCGTCGGTGCGAACATCGTTGGCGGCCCGCGTGACGGCTACTCGCAGGCGGGCGTTCTCCGCGACGGGGAAGGCTGCACCCATCACGCTCGCCTGGTCCCACCCCTGGATGTGGGCATCGCTATCCACGCCCATCAGCAGGTCGCTATCGTTGGCGAGGACCGGAGACTGCCACGGCGTGCCGAAGTCGAGCTGCGCCTGGTGGATATCGAGCCGCAGGCCGTCCTCGAAGTCCATGACCAGCGACATGGACTCGGTGGTCGGGCGGTCGCCTTCGGCGAGGCCGAGTGTGTCCACGCTGCCGCGGGTCATCAGGGTCATGCGGGTGCCGAAGGCCGGGTTGTCGATCTCGGAGTGCGTCCGCGGCGTTGCCAGTGCGCCAAGGGCGGCGCCGAAGTCGAACCCGCGGCCGGGCAGGGCGTCGGCGTCGATCGCCATGGCAGAGAGGTCCACAGCGTAGTCCCGGTTACGCTCATCGATGGCAACGGCGTGACTCAGCGCCTCGTTGGACGAGAGGCTGTCGCCAAGCGCCGGGCCGGTCGTGAGCGTGGTGCTGGCGAGTGTCGCGCTGGACTCGGAATCGGCGCTGGCAACGCTCAGCTCCCCTTCAGGCGCGAAGGCGGCCTCAAGGTCCAGTGCGCCGTGACCGAACACCGGTGACAGGGTGTGATCGTAGCGGTCTGATTCCAGCTCAGCGTCTTCGTCCGCGTCATCGATGGAGTCCTGAAAGGCATCGAAGTCCCGGTTGGCGGACTCAAACAGGATCGCGACCAGCTCATCCATATCCTTGTGCGACCAGCGCTCTTTCATGAGGGCAAGGGAGCCGGTGACAAGCGGCGCGGCCATGGAGGTGCCGCTCATCTCGGTGAGGGACGTGTCACTCTCATTCCATGTGCTGGCCGAGGGGATTGCTTCTCCCGGTGCAGCGATGTAGTGCTCAGCCCCCCCGGCATCGACGTCGCCAGAAGCGTTGCTTTGGGCAAGTTCAGACAGTGCTTCATTGGTCTCATCCATGGCGCCGACAAGAACCCCGAGCCCGCCGGCCTCGTCGTCGTTTGCTAACCTGTTTGCCGTCTCAAGGCTGGTGCTGTTGGGCACGGAATCTTCATCGTTGCCGGCGGCCATGACCAACGCAATCCCCTCATCGAGGACAGCCGCTAGATCGTCTGCATCGGTGTTCACGCTACTGACGGACAAGTTGACGATCGATGCGTCCGTGTCGTTGACAACATCGTCGTACAGATCAGTGTCACCAGGAGGCTGAAGCGCGCTTGTGTCTCCGCTATCGTTGTACCCTTCGAATAGCTCCAAGTCTGCTGAAGACGCTACACCATTGCGGCCGGCCGCTAATGCAGCCACATGAGTTCCATGGTTATCAGGAGCGTCGCGGGTATCGTTGTGATACCTCGTCAGGTTCGAATCACCGTCGCGCTCACTGAGCTGGACGTGATCCTCCATGATGAAGTTGTCGTACACCGCGATAGTGACGCCATCACCGGTCAGGGGTTCGCCATCGCCATCTGGGAGGTAGCTGGCGCGGTTGCCGTCTTCATCGAGCAGCCCCATAGTCTGCGCGGCTTGATGTACCTCAACGTCGTCCTCGGTTGGTTCTGACCAGGACGGGTCGCCCTCAGCATTCAGCCAAGGATTGGCGATGCCGCCATCGTCGATGACGTAGTCCTGGTCGTTGGTTTCGACCGGTTCAGGCTCGTCCTCCTCTTCGTCTTCGTCGTCCCCGTCCCCGTTGCTTGGCTCGTCATCCCACACCGGGTCATCATCGGGCGCGGAGCTGCCGCCATTCCCACCGGAACTGGAGCTCGCGCATCCGGCCAGCAAGACGGCCACAGCAATACCAGCCACCATTACGGATAGAGAGGCCCGGAACAGGCCGAGAGAGTCGTTGCCACCCATAGATGTTTCGATCCTTGGCTGCTCGTTCCTGCCCCGGCTGTCTGCCAGAGCCCACACCCTGAGCCGCCTTCGTATGCGACGGATTTGAGAATGAGCAGAACGGTCCGTTTTGGTTTGGGAAAGAGTCTACGCGCACAATCAACGCCCAGGCGTGATTCGAGTCACGTCCTCGGAGGGCGCCCGATCCGGGCTATTGGGCGACAGGTGATTCCATTCGCCGGCAGGCAGGAATGGTCGATGCGTGGGCGTACCCCGGGGGTTGTCACGAAGAGGTACAGGTCTGCCGAATCGTGACAAAACCTCAACCCATCAAGGTGGCGGCGTGTAGCTGCGCCTCCAGCGCAAGGCGTGCCAGGCGATCGTTGCCATCCCGGAAGGGGTGGATGTAGAGCAGCCGGTGGTGTGCGCAAACCGCATCCAGCAGTGCGGCGCCAGCAGTGGCGCCATACCGCAGAGGCTGTTTCACGCCACAGAGCCTGGATCAACCGGCGCCGTGTTCACCTGACATCGCGGCGGGTCCGACGAGTCGATCCATGTTCTTGCTGTCGCGCAGCCAGTCGATGGGGCGCTCTTCGTCGCGACGTGCAGCGTCGATACGTCGCCGGGGGAAGTCCATTGTCGCATTGTCCCTGTGAATCTAAGGGGGACATCGAACCCGGAAAAGCATCAAACGAACCGCACCGAGACTCCAGGAGCGGTCCAGACCGATCGAATCACGTCGCCAATGCGTTCGAGCCACGATCTTGCGCCGGCGGGATAAGCTTCCGCGGCGTGAGCAGTGTGCTCACCGGCACCGCACAAACTGTTGTCGCTGACTGGTTGGTTGGGCACTCTGTTACAACAATACGAAACTCATGCGCGGGAGCAGGGTGCGATTTTGCCCGACGACACCGACTGTCGCCCATTGATGCCACGCTTTCATTGCCGCTCGGTCACGCAGGAAGGAACACCGCGTCCATGAACACGGAAAATCACTCAGAGATTGCCTCTTTCATCTGGTCCATCGCCGATCTGTTGCGCGGTGATCTGAAGCAGTCCCAATACGGCCGAGTTATCTTGCCGTTTACGCTGTTGCGCCGGATGGAATGCGTCCTGGAGCCAACCAAGGGCGCCGTGCTGGATGCCGCCAAGCAGCATGCCGATAAGTCCGAGACGGTGCAGGACCGCATGCTGCACCGCGCCGCGGATCAGCCGTTCTACAACAGCTCCCCGCTGAGCCTGGCCTCACTGTCCGACACGCAGACCGGGCAGGATCTGATGAGCTACGTGCATGCGTTCAGCCCCCAGGCGCGGGCCATCTTCGATCACTTCAACTTCGAAGACTTCGTGCAGCTGCTGGAAGGCAACGACCTGCTGTATCAGGTGGTGCAGGAGTTTGCCGCTGTCGATCTCAGCCCGCAGCGTTTGTCCAACTTCGGCATGGGCAGTGTGTTCGAGGAGCTGATCCGCAAATTCGCGGAGAGCTCCAACGAAACTGCGGGTGAGCACTTCACTCCGCGTGACATCGTGCACCTCGCCACGTCGCTGGTGATGACCGGCGAGGAGGATCAGCTTCAGCCGGGCAAGATCCTCACCATCTACGACCCGACAGCCGGCACGGGTGGATTTCTGTCTGAAGCAGAAGCCTACGTGAAGTCCATCAGCGATGAAGTTGATGTGTCGGTGAGCGGCCAGGAGCTCAATGCCGAGTCCTACGCCATCTGCGTGGGCGACATGCTCATCAAGGGTGAGCAGGTCGAGAACATCAAACTGGGCAATACCCTCGCGGACGATCAGCTGCGCGGCCAGACGTTCGACGTCATGCTCAGCAATCCCCCCTTCGGGGTGGACTGGAAAAAGGTGCAGACGCAGGTCCAGAAAGAACATAAGGAGCGCGGCTACGAAGGGCGCTTCGGGCCCGGCCTGCCCAGGGTGTCCGACGGCTCGCTGCTGTTTCTCATGCACTTGGTCGCCAAGATGCGCCCGGCGGAGAAGGGCGGCTCGCGCATCGGCATCATCCTGAACGGCTCGCCCCTGTTTACTGGTGGCGCCGGCAGCGGGGAGTCCGAGATTCGGCGCTACCTGCTGGAGAAGGATCTGGTCGAAGCCATCGTCGCGTTGCCGTCGGATGCGTTCTTCAACACCGGCATCAACACCTACGTCTGGGTGCTGTCCAACGATAAGCCCGAGCAGCGGCGCAACAAGGTCCAGCTCATCAACGCGGTGGACCGCTACGCCAAGATGCGCAAATCCCTCGGGAGTAAGCGCAACTACATCCCCGAGTCCGACCAGGACGCCATCGTGCGCCTGTACGGTCGCTTCGAGGAGACGGACGAGAGCAAGATCTTCCCGACCCAGGCCTTCGGCTACCGGCGCATCACGGTGGAGCGGCCCCTCCGGCTCAACTTCCAGGCGAGCGAGGAGCGCATCCGCCGCATCCTGGAGGAAAAACCCATCCAGAAGCTCGACGAGGGTACCCAGGTGAATATTCTCGCCGCCGTTGATGCCATGGACGGAGAGCCGGTTTACCGCGACCGGGAGGCGTTCACAAAGGCCCTCAAGCAGGCGCTGAAGGCGAGGGACGTCAAGCTCGGTGCCCCGCAGCTCAAGTCTGTGCTCAATGCCTTGTCCGAGCGGGACCCGGAGGCCGAGCCGTGTACCGACAACAAGGGTAACCTGGAGCCGGACACCAGCCTGCGCGACAACGAGAACGTGCCGCTCACCGAGTCTGTGTACGACTACTTCGAGCGCGAAGTCCGGCCCCATGTGCCGGATGCGTGGATCGATGAGTCCAAGAAGGATGAGAAGGACGGCGAAGTCGGTATCGTCGGCTACGAGATCCCTTTCAACCGCCACTTCTACGTGTTCAAGCCGCCGCGGCCGCTCGAGGAGATCGACGCCGATCTCAAGGAGTGCACCGACCGGATCAAGCAGATGATCGAGGAACTGTCGGCGTGATCTGGCGATGGGGGAACCGGCTTGATCGCGTCTTGGATGGCGCATTTGCTCGATTGAGCGCCGAGGCGGGTGAGTGTATAATTTCATCTAACAAAACCCGCCAAGGCTATGCTCTTCGGAGTACCCTCAAACCGGCGGGTTACTCTTTTCCGGGGTGCTGAAATGGAGTTTGGCAAACCCGCGACCACCGTCGATGAGCAGGTTCAGCTTCTTCTGGATCGGGGCATGGTGATCGATGACCCCGATTGGGCCCGACACTACCTGCAACACATCAACTACTACCGACTGACGGCCTATTGGCTCCCTTTCGAGTCGGACCACGACACCCATCAGTTCCGACCGGGTACGCGGTTCGACGAGGTACTCAACCTCTACGTCTTTGACCGGGAATTCCGCCTTCTCCTGCTGGATGCCATCGAGCGAGTCGAAGTTTCCGTGCGGACGCAGTGGGCGTACTACATGGCGCATCGCTACGGCCCGCATTCCTATCTGGATGTCGCCCATGCGACCAACCCGCGCTGGCATGCCGGCAACCTCGCGAGCCTGGAAAAGGAGCTCGCCCGGTCCGACGAGGTGTTCATCCAGCACTACTTAGACACATACTCCCGGCCGGCGTCGCCGCCCGTTTGGTCGGTCTGCGAGGTCATGTCGTTGGGTCTCCTGTCGCGCTGGCTGACGCAGTTACGCAAAGGCGACCGGAGCAGGCTCGCGGCCACCTACAAGCTGGATCAGCGCGTGCTCCAGGCGTTTGTTCGTCACCTGACCTACGTTCGTAACCTCTGCGCTCACCACAGTCGTGTGTGGAACCGAAGCCTGACCGTGACCATGGAGTTGCCCAGAAAGAAGCCACCCGGGCTGGCGGAGAACTTCCATCATCATGAACCACGGAAGATCTACAACACCGTGGCAATGCTGGCGTACCTCCTGGACCGTATTAGCCCGAACCACAGTTGGAAGCGCCGGCTCCGCACGCTGCTGGACGCGCACGGAATCGACTCGGCACAGATGGGCTTCCCCAGTGATGTCTGGGAGCGTCCGTTATGGAGGGATAGTCATGCGACTCCCGAGCACTGAAGCGAGCATACGATGAGCTTTTCGAGTTATCCCGAGTACAAGGATTCCGGGGTTGAGTGGTTGGGGGAAGTGCCTGCGCATTGGTACGTGTGCCGGCTTCGCCATGCGGCGACATTGAACCCATCGAAGTCCGCAGTGCGTGGTTTACCTGAGGATACTCCGGTCACGTTCCTGCCTATGGACGCTGTGGGCCAGGATGGTTCTCTGGATCTCGCTGTCCAACGCGCTCTCGGAGAGGTTGTCGATGGGTACACGTATGTCCGCGATGGAGACGTTGCTTACGCGAAGATCACACCTTGCTTCGAGAACGGCAAATCCGCGCTGATTCGCGGAACATGGAACGGTATCGCCTTCGGTACCACAGAGCTCACCGTGCTCCGCCCGGTCCCTAGGAAGGCGAACCCTGACTACCTGTTTCGAGTCATTTCGTCCGAGCCGTTTCGGGCATTGGGTGAGGCCTCCATGTACGGGGCCGGAGGCCAGAAGCGCGTTCCCGACGATTTCGCTCGTGACTTCACTATCGCTTGGCCTCCACTTGCCGAGCAAAGAGTTATCGCCCGTTTCCTTGACCACGAAACCGCCCGTATCGACGCCCTGATCGCGGAACAGCAACGCCTGATCGAGCTGCTCAAGGAAAAGCGCCAGGCGGTGATTTCCCATGCCGTAACCAAGGGGCTGGATCCGGATGTGCCGATGAAGGATTCCGGGGTGGAGTGGCTTGGGGAGGTGCCTGAACACTGGGTCGTGGCCCAGCTTCGTTATAAGGGCAGGCTGGAATCCGGGCATACTCCAAGCCGGTCAAACCCCGATTTTTGGGTCAACTGTACAATTCCTTGGTTTACGCTCTCAGATGTATGGCAAATCCGGTTCGGGGGTAAAAGGTATGTGTATGATACAACCGAGATGATAAATGATGAGGGGCTAAGAGGGTCTTCGGCTCGGTTGCTTCCTGCTGGTTCAGTGATTCTATCGCGGACAGCCTCTGTAGGGTTTCCCGCAATACTTGGAAAAGAGATGGCGGTGTCTCAAGATTTTGCTGTTTGGGTTTGCGGGAATGAGGTTGATAGCCAGTTTCTATGGTTCGCTCTTTTGGGGATGAGGAAAGATCTTAAAAGGTTGATGATGGGATCAACTCATCAGACAATTTACATGCCTGATTTGAAGTACCTAAAGGCTGCATTTCCTCCGATGTCTGAGCAAGGGCGAATCGTCAACTATCTCGACACGGCTGTCGAAGAAATGGAAAAGATGGAGTCTCAAGCTCACGCCGGAATCGGGCTTCTGCGAGAACGAAGATCGGCACTGATCTCCGCCGCTGTCACCGGCAAGATCGACGTCCGCGACTGGCAGCCACCAACCTCAGAGACTTTCGCTGAAGCGACGGTGAGCGAAGGGGCGCCCGCATGACCCAGGGCCGCAGTATCCGCCTGTTCCTGGTCGATGGGGCTCCCAACGGACTGTTGACCGCCGAGATCATGAACTGGACCGGCCACGTGCTTACCGGCCCGCGGAGCAAGCTGCCCGAAATCATCGAGCGGCCGGAGTGCGCCCGCACGGGCATCTATTTCCTGGTGGGGCCGGATCCGGATAACAGCATGCGGCCCTTGGTCTATGTCGGCGAAAGCGACGATGTTGCGGCACGGCTCAAACAGCACAACCGAGAAGAGGGCAAGGGCGGCAAGGACTTCTGGGAGAAGGTCTGCCTGGTGACCAGTAAGGACCAGAACCTCACCAAGGCCCACGTGAAATATCTGGAGAGTCGTCTCATGGCGCAGGCCAAGCGTGCGGGACGCTGCGGCCTGGTTAATGGCACCGCACACGAGTATGGCGTGCTGCCAGAGGCAGACCAGTCCGACATGGCGTTCTTCGCCGAGCAGATCCGGATTGTTCTGCCGGTGCTTGGCTTCGACTTCCTCAAGGCCCCCGCTGAGACGGGTTCCGCTCAGCAGACGCCTGCATCGCCAGACTCGCCGATCTTCGAGATGGCCATTCCCAAGTACGGTATCAATGCGCGGGCCCGGGAGATCGACGGCGAGTTCGTCGTGCTCGAAGGTTCACTGGCTCGTGAAAGCTGGGTATCGGAGCATAAGGGCTACAGCGACCTGTTTCAGCAGTTGGTCCAGGATGGGGTGCTGGCGCCTGAAGAGGCGGATAAGCGCCGGTTCACCAAGGATCACAGCTTCTCGAGCCCCAGCGCCGCGGCGGCCGTGGTCTCTGGCCGAAATGCCAATGGGCGCACGAGCTGGTTCGTTGAGGGCACCAGGACGAGCTACAGCGACTGGCAGGATGAGATCATCAGCCAGCAAAGCCACGATTCCGGAGAAGGCAGCGTGTAACGCCATGGCCGACGAACGCGAGCACCAGTTCCAGAAGGACATCATCCAAGAGATGACGGCCCAGGGGTGGCAGACCGGCAAAGCCGACGGCTATGACCGGGAGCTGGCGCTCTACACCCGGGATTTGGTGGATTTCTTCAAGGAGGCTTATCCGGATCGCTGGGAGAAGTTCACCAAGGCGTACCCCGGTGAGCCCGAACGCCAGCTTTGCATGGCTGTTGACCGGCAGCGGCGTAAGAAGGGCACGCTCTTCGTCCTGCGCAATCCGGTACGCCTGCCTGGCCATTACATTGAGGCCTGCGCGTTCAAGCCGGACCACGGCATGAACCCAGAGTCCGAGCAACGCTACCAAGCCAATCGGCTGCGGGTGGTGCCGGAGGTGTCTTACTCGCCCCATGCCGGGGAGAACTACAACCCGCGCCTGGATCTGGTGCTATTCGTCAACGGTATTCCCACGGCCACGCTGGAGCTCAAGAGTGAGTTCAAGCAGTCCGTGGAGCGGGCCAAGCGCCAGTATCAGCACGATCGGCCACTGAAGGCGCCGACGAACAAGCAGGTGGAGCCGCTGCTGGCGTTCAAGACCGGCGCGCTGGTGCACTTCGCCGTGAGCCAGGACCGGGTGGCCATGACCACGCGGCTGGCCGGTGAGCGCACCCGGTTTCTGCCGTTCGATAGGGGCACGCGAGAAGGCGGTGCGGGCAACTCCACGCCCACCGACCCCAATGATTACGCCACCGGTTACCTCTGGAACGAGGTCTTTGCCCCGGACGCCTGGCTGCGGATACTGCAGCGCTTTCTGCATCTGGAGCGAAAGGAGGAGGAGGACTTCCACGGCAATATCACGACGAAGGAAAACCTCATCTTCCCGCGCTATCACCAGTGGGAGGTGGTCAACCGCCTCATCGAGACGACGCGAGAGGAGGGGGCCGGTGCGCGCTACCTGATCCAGCACAGCGCCGGGTCCGGCAAGTCCAACTCCATTGCCTGGACCGCACATCAGCTCGCCGGCCTCTACGACGCGCACGACGCCAAGCTGTTCAACTCGGTGATCGTCATCACCGACCGCACCGTGCTCGACAGCCAGCTGCAGAACACCATCCGCCAGTTTGAGCGAACCGAGGGCATGGTCCGGGCGATCACCCGGGATGAGAAGACGAGTCAGAGCAAGTCCGAGCAGCTGGCCGAGGCGCTGCGCAAGGGTACGCGCATTATCGTGGTCACCATCCAGACCTTCCCGGCGCTGTACGACGCGCTTGAGAAAGATAAGGCGCTTGCTCAGGGCCGCTATGCCGTGATTGCTGATGAGGCCCATTCCTCTCAAACCGGTGCGTCAGCGACGAAGCTGAAGGCCCTTCTGGGCGGTGGCGAAGGGGAGGAAGACGAGGATGAGGTGAGCGCCGAGGATGTGCTGGATGCAGCGGTATCCTCACGCAAGCCGCCCACCCAGTTGAGCTATTACGCGTTCACCGCGACGCCGAAGGGCAAGACGCTGGAGCTCTTCGGCCGGCCACCGAACCCGAATGAGCCAAAGGGTGAGGATAATCTCCCCGAGCCGTTCCACCTTTACTCCATGCGCCAAGCCATCGAGGAAGGGTTCATTCTGGATGTGCTTAAGAACTATGTGACCTACAGCGTCGCCTGGAGGTTGGCGCACCCCCACGGCGACGAGGAGGAAGTGGAGTCGCGCAAGGCCTCGGCCACGCTTGCGCGCTGGGTTCGTCTGCACCCGCATAACATCAACCAGAAGGTGGAAGTCATCGTCGAGCACTTCCGCGCAAACCTGCGCCACCTGCTTGACGGTCAGGCCAAGGCCATGGTGGTCACCGCCAGTCGCCAGGAAGCGGTGCGCTACATGCTGGCCATGCGCCAGTATGTGCAACAACAGGGCTACGAGGACGTTCACCCGCTGGTTGCCTTCTCCGGCGAGGTACCCGCCGACGGCGTGATCCCGGAGGCGGTAACCGAGACGAGTAAGCTGCTCAACCCGGGCCTCCACGGCCGCAAGCTTGCTGACGCATTCGACACGGACGACTACAACGTGATGCTGGTGGCCAATAAGTTTCAGACGGGCTTCGACCAGCCCAAGCTCTGCGCCATGTACGTGGACAAGAAGCTGAAGGGCGTGGAGTGCGTCCAGACGTTGTCCCGCCTGAACCGCGTCTTCCCAGGCAAAGAGACCTTCATCCTCGATTTCGTCAACGACGCGGCCGATGTCCAGGCGGCCTTCGAGCCCTACTACCAGCAGACCGAACTGGCCAATGTCTCAGACGCGCAGGTGGTGTACGACCTGTTCGACAAGCTCAACGAGGCGGGCATCTACACTTGGAGCGAAGTGGAGGAGTTCGCGAGGACATTCTTCGACCCCAAGGCCAAGTCAGCGCGCCTCACAAATGCGTGCCAGCCCGCCAAGGATCGGTTCAAGGCGCGGTACAACGATGCCCAGAAACAGATGCAAGAGGCACAGCGCCAGGCGCTGGAAGCTGAGAGAAAAGGCGATGAGCGTGGCCGCAAACGTGCAGAGCACGACCTCAAACAAGCCGGTGAGCAGCGCGATACCCTCGATACCTTCCGCAAGGACCTGCAGAGCTTCGTGCGTGCCTACGAGTTCCTCTCGCAGATCGTCTTCTACGACGACCGGGATCTGGAGCAGCTTTGCGTGTTTGCCCGGAGTCTCCATCCATTGCTGCGCATCGAGCGGCTGGATGACGAAATCGACGTCTCCGAGCTGGAACTCACCCACTACCGCCTGACCAAGCAGGCCGAGAATCGCCTTGAGCTTGGCGAAGCGCCGGGGGAGTACACCTTGAAACCGGTCAGCGACGTCGGCTCGGGCAAAGCCCATGACCCGGAAACCAGGCGCCTGTCAGAAATCATCGAATCCCTGAACGAGATTTTCGGCAGCGATATCAGGGAAGACGATCAGCTTCACTATGCCAAAGGGCTTGCAGGACGCCTGGAGCGGGAAGAGTCCGTCATGACCCAGGTGCTGAATAACGACCCGAACCAGATCATGCGCGGCTCACTCTTCTCGCAGAGGTTGCAGGACCTCGTCCTGGACGACATGAACGAACACCGGGACATGGCGGAAAAGGCGATGGAGACGCGGGAGAACGAGCTGAAGCTGGCGCACCTGGTCTTGCGGCTGCTGCTGGACAAGCACCAGCGTCCGGGGGGAGTGGTAGCACGTAACTCGTTGCTGTAACTCTGAGTGAGCTCTGACTTCGGGTAAGCGTGCTATTGCTTGATGGAGGCACTGGCGAGGCGGAGCCTGTTTGATGAGCGAAGGACAGCAGGACATGGAGCAGTTCCGGCTCTTCGACCAGCCCGAAGACCGCCTGCGGCGCATGACGTCCGGGCAGTGGCCCTCACACGACCGATTTCCCTATACAGCGGGTGGAAGGAGAGTAGAGGAGGCCGTCCTCGGCGACCTTCATGCGGCGCACAGGCCACTCATCATCACGGGCTATGCTGCGCTGGATGAGCTGATCCCGTTCCTGGCGAAGGCGGGGCCGGCTGCCGACGACATCCGCCTGCTGCTTGGCAGTGAACCTTACCCGGCTCAGCGCGCGCATGTCTCCGCTTCAGAATGGACGTACTCCGAGGAAATGATGGAGTACTGGCTGGAACGGGGTATCTCGCTTCGCCTCAGCGGGACCATCGTCTCCGTGATTGACCTCTTGCGATCGGGAAAGGTACGGGCGCGCTTTGTCGAGGGCGTCCGGTTGCACGCCAAGATGTACTGCACCGAGAAGGCGGCGACGCTGGGGTCGAGTAACTTCTCCGCCAGTGGGCTGCGCGGACAACTGGAGGCCAACGCGCGGTTCGTGGCCTCCGATCAACGCCATCAGGAGGCCTGGCAGCTTGCCGAGCGTTACTGGGAGCGCGGCGAAGACTTCAACGAGCAGCTTATCGCGCTCCTGGAGCAGCTGCTCCGACTGGTCGAGTGGCAGGAGGCGATTGCACGGGCGGCGGCTGAACTGCTGGACGGGGAGTGGGCGCAGGCCTATATCGAGCAACAGTTGATGCCAATGGATGCGCCTCTGTGGCCCAGTCAGAGGCAGGGCATCGCGCAGGCATTGTGGCTGCTCGACACCGTGGGCAGTGTGCTGGTGGCAGATGCAACGGGGTCAGGGAAGACGCGAATGGGCGCGCATCTCATCCGTGCCACATTTGATCGCATATGGAGCTCCGGGCGAGCGCGTAAAGGGCGGCCCATCATGGTGTGTCCGCCCGCTGTCGTGGACGCGTGGGAGCGCGAGGCGAGTCTGTGCAATTTGCCGCTGAAGAGTTACTCCCACGGGACGCTGAGTCATGCGGGGTCGAGTCGCCGTGATGACGCGACTGAAGCACTGCGGCGCTCGCAGATCTTGGCGGTGGACGAGGCGCACAACTTCCTTAACCTGGCCTCGAACCGGACTCGACTATTGCTCGGCAACATGGCCGATCATACTGCCCTGTTCACTGCCACGCCGCTCAATCGCGGCGTCTCCGATCTGCTGCGTCTGGCCGATATGCTGGGTGCCGACAACCTCAGCGCTCAGACGTTGAAGATGTTCGAGACACTGCTGCGCAGTAACAAACTGGACCGCTCGCTGACCGAGGATGAGTTCAACGCCCACCGAGAAGAGATTCAGACGTTCACCGTCCGGCGCACCAAGGCGACGTTGAACCGGCTCGTGGATCAATCTCCGGATAGTTTTCTGGATGGTGCGGGGAACCGGTGCCGTTTCCCGCGGCATCAGCCACTTACATATGCGCTGGCCGAGTCGGACGAGGACCGGGCCATAGCCAGGGAGATCAGGGGCCTGGCGGCCCAACTCCGAGGTTTGAGTTACCTCGTCAAACCCATCGAGATGCCGCAGGTGCTCAGAGGACCCGGCGGCATGACGGAACAGCAATACCTCGATGCGCGCTTGAAGAGCGCGGCGCGCCTGCCCGCCTACTTGGTCATGGCGACATTACGGTCGTCATGGGTTGCACTCATGGAGCATCTCCGGGGCACGCAGTGGGCGCAACAATATGTGCCGGCAGCAAAGCACGTCAGAAAGAACGCCACCGGGGATGTTCTCGGTCGGCTGAAGGCGTGTGCCGGTCAACCACCGACGAACAAGCTCAGCATTCCGCTTCCGTCCTGGTTGAGCGACGAGAAGGAACATGCGAAAGCCTGCGAGGAAGAAATCGGGATCTATACGGAGATCGGACGGCTCGCGAACAAGTTGTCGCCGGGGAGGCAAGACGCCAAAGCCGACAAGCTGGCGGCTCTTGCGAAGAAGCATGCCCATATTGTCGCGTTTGACAGCCGCCCGATCACGCTTGCCGACATGCGATCCCGGCTTGAGCGCAGGGGAGTCGATTCGGTTGTTGCAACGGGCAGCGAGCGAGGTGGGCGCGATCATGTGACGCAGAGCTTCAGGCCCGGTGCTGAAGCCGCGGACAGGGAGGCGATGGTCGCTCTTTGCTCCGACAGCATGTCTGAGGGGATCAATTTGCAAAGCGCGTCGTGCGTGTTCCTGCTCGACATGCCGAGCGTGATCAGAATCGCGGAGCAGCGGGTGGGGCGGATCGATCGCATGGACAGCCCGCACAAAGAGATCGAGGCCTGGTGGCCAGAGGATGCGCCTGAGTTCGCACTGCGCACGGATGAACGCTTCATCGAGCGTTATGAGCAGGTGGAAGCATTGCTCGGGTCGAATCTGCCGTTGCCTGAGTATATCCAGGGCCGGTCCGAGCGCGACGACGCGAGAGTGAAGCCCCTGGATATGGCCAGAGAGGTCGAGGAGTCGCTCAACGACAGCGGATGGGATGGGATCGAGGATGCCTTCGCGCCGGTAAGAAATCTTGTCCTTGGCTCCGAGGCGATTATCGGCGAGGCGCTGTATGAGTCCACTCGTGGTGTCAGCGCGACGGTGCTGTCACGAGTGAGCCTGGTTCGTTCAGAACACCCATGGGCGTTCTTCTGTATCAGAGGGTCGTCGTCGGGCGCGCCGAAGTGGCTGCTGTTCGACAGCCCGGTGGCGACTCCCGTTACATCCCTTGCGACAGTTTGCGAAGGTCTGCGTGCGCGCCTCGGCCCGGACGCGGAGTCGGGTGACCTCGATGAGGGGGCGCAACAGCTCCTGGATACGTTCCTGGGCAGGTTGCACGACGCAGAGAAGAGGCTCCTCCCGAGGAAGAAGCAGCGGGCCCTGGACGAGTTGGTGCTGGTTGTTCATGTTTATCAGCGGGAGGCATCCGAAGCGCAGCAACAGGAGAAGGCTGACTTCTATGGTCGGCTGATTGAACTGGTCGAGCGTCCGAGGGAGGACGAGGTGCCGGACTGGAACGATCTTGCCGAGCGCTGGCTCGATCTCATCCGCCCTGCCTGGTACAGCGAACTCGCACAGCGAAAGCGCAACCGGCCGTTACTCTTGAAAGACCTGTATAAGCCCCTGACCAGCGGGTCGCACCGACTCACTTTCGAGGCGATCAGCCAGGCAATGAAGGGCCTCAAGCTCACCTCGCCCATCGAAGAACGAGTGGCGGCGTGCATCATCGGCGTGAGGCAATAGCGGGCGCCATGACGAACCCATCCGCCGGCTTCGTCAAATGGCAATGAACCACGCCACCCGGAAAACTAATGAAGCGACGTGTGTCGGAATCAATGGTAGCAGGCGAGGGTGCGAGGTTGACTTGCTTTCCGGTTACGCGCCGTTCATTCGGAAGTTGAAATGATGGGTGGGGGCGAAGGCAAGGAAAGTCTGGACGACGGCGAGTTTCTGTTTCGTTTTAGGAGCGTCAAGGCGCTCTTGGATGACGACCTTGAAAGGGGCGGATTTCAGGAACTTGAAAAGCAAACGATCTATTTTGCACAGCCGGATGCTCTCAATGACCCTATGGAGGGTCTCAGCGACGCATTCTGGGATGGGGATCAAGTGCTGTGGGAAAATCTTTTCCGGCACTACGCCCTCTCGCTGATCTGGTACGCGAGCGCATGGTTGCACGTCAAGCCTGAGGAGATTAACCAGGCCAAGGTGGGTGCGTGGCTCACCGAGGAGGATCTTCCCAGCGACTTCTTCCGAGCCCTTTACCGCGAGTTCAGCTCGGGTTTCTGCGCCGAAATCGAGAGTACAGAACTAGCTAGCATACTCGGTCGTCGGACCGTGCCGATGCGGCGCGAGCGCCTCACAAACCTCTTGTCCCTTATTCATCAGACGGCATTATCCCACTTATTTCGAGTATTCAAGAAACATGACCTCAGTGAGTTCGAGCTGCCTACTTTAGGGCGCACTGGGTCTTCCGTGAAGACCGTTGTAAATGGCTGGGAGGCAGCGGCACTCAAGCCGCCAACAGTCAAGATGCCGGTTGAGGACCAGCTCGAGGTCGAGGCGAGCATCTCCAATATGGTTAGCCACCAGCTTGAGCTAGGGATGCTCAGCCGGCTCGACGACAAGAACTGGGCTCGGAAGCTGATAGCGCTCATGGCGCGATTTCCTGAGACGTATGTCGATGCGTTTCTTCGAGACCTGCACTTCACTCCATGGCGGGTTGCATGTTTCAGTCGTCGCTGTACAAACGCATCAATGTGGGGGACGTACGGAGCCGAACATCGGGGGGCAGCTCTAGTTTTTCGTACGGAACAGCGGGGCGGCACGCGTTTCTTTCGCGTCCAAGGTATGGTTGGGACAGGGGCTCAAGGGTGCGAGCTTCAGGTCCGTTCGGTTACTTATCGCAACCGACCGCCGGCGCTCGACAGCTTCCTCGAGATCGCGATGCTACCGATGGGAAAACTGGAGCGCACCTGGATGAGGTCACAATCGGGGATGCCCAGCGCTCGGCTGAAAGACGTGACTAATGACATGGAGGCTTGGCGTAAGGCCCATTGGGAGAAGGCCATTGAGCGCGCCACCTGGAAGCACCCTGATTGGGCGCACGAGGATGAGCAACGTCTGATCGCTTCAACGGTGTTTACCGATGACCCTGCACCAGAACCATTGACCTACCAATTCTCGCAACTTGACGGTATCGTTTTTGGCATGCGCATGAGTAGTGAGGACAAACTAAGAATCGCGAAGGTGATCGAAAATAAATGTCGAGCAGAAGGGCGCGCGAACTTTCGATTCTTCCAAGCCTACTACTCACCGTCGAAAGGCGAAATGGACATAGCCGAACTTGGGTTGCTCTGGTTCGAGTAGGTCGACGGTGCCGGGAAGTCCAGGGGAAACGAAGAGGTGTCCAATTCAGCCGGGCAAGGTCACGCCGGCCAGCGGCTTAGCTCAGCGTTGTTTCAGGTAGGCAGAGTATATGGCACTGACCAGGAAAGTTGATTGGATTCCGGAGTTCTTTACACTTCAGGCAGACCGTATAAAGCAGATTTTACCCGCTAGAGGATGTCGGGAGCTGTGGCTTCAAGGTGAGATTTTTCTTTTTCTCGGCGACCAGAGGGTAGTAACAAATGCGTCCCAGAAGAAGTATGATCTCTATAAAGAGGACTATTTCGTAATGGAAATAAAGTTGCTTGGCGGCAATTACCAGAGAAAGGTGGTCAGTTCTCTCGCGCATGATTTTGAGAAGCTCTACCGCCACACTGGTACCGAGCAGAAATACGTC
>NZ_FOEG01000018.1 GCF_900110585.1 Aquisalimonas asiatica
TATTCGTCCGACGGTGAAGACGGTGTGCACGGGTGTTGAGATGTTCCGCAAGCTGCTGGACCAGGGCGAGGCGGGCGACAACATTGGTGCGCTGCTGCGTGGTACGAAGCGTGATGACGTGGAGCGTGGTCAGGTGCTGTGCAAGCCGGGTTCGATCACGCCGCACACGAAGTTCGAGTGCGAGGTGTACATTCTGTCGAAGGACGAGGGTGGTCGTCACACGCCGTTCTTCAACGGGTATCGCCCGCAGTTTTACTTCCGTACGACGGACGTGACGGGTTCCTGTGAGCTGCCGTCGGGTACGGAGATGGTGATGCCGGGTGACAACGTGCAGATGACGGTGTCGCTGATTGCGCCGATCGCGATGGAAGACGGTCTGCGCTTCGCCATCCGCGAAGGCGGCCGCACCGTCGGTGCCGGCGTGGTCTCCAAGATCATCGACTGATCGGAGCCTGCGTAACGCGGAACAATGCGGTAGACTACGGGGCGCGAGTCAGGTATAACCGGCTCGCGCCTTGGCCGCTTGGGTTCCGTTAAGCAAGACGTTCAACAGGCCAGTAGCTCAATTGGCAGAGCAGCGGTCTCCAAAACCGCAGGTTGGGGGTTCGAGTCCCTCCTGGCCTGCCACTCAACAGGATGGCAGGGCGTGTCGCCTTCAGGGCGCTTCCCGATCGGAGTCCCGCGGAACCGATGAAGTCCAAGTCGAACACCGAAAACTCGCCGGCTGACACCATCAAGCTGGTGGCAGCGCTCGTGATCCTCGGGGCCGGCATCTTCGGCTTCTATGTCTACGAGGACCAGCCGCAGCTGTTCCGGGTGCTCGGCATTCTTGCCGTTGGCGCGGTCGCCGTGGGTATTGCGGTCACCACCAACCCGGGCGCGAATCTCTGGCGTTTCATGCAGGATTCCCGCACCGAGGTGCGCAAGGTGGTCTGGCCGACCCGGCAGGAAACCGTGCAGACGACGATCATCGTGCTGATTGTTGTCGTCCTGGTGGCAATCTTTCTATGGCTGATGGACATGTTCTTCCTCTGGGGCGTCCAGCAGCTGCTTAATCCGGGAGGCTGAGGGCATGACGATGCGCTGGTATGTGGTTCACGCCTATTCCGGGTTTGAGAACAAGGTCAAGCAGGCCATCGAAGATCGCGTCAAGCGCGCGGGCCTGGAAGACAAGTTCGGCGACATTCTCGTGCCCACGGAAGAGGTGGTCGAGATCCGCGGCGGGCAGAAGCGCCGCAGTGAGCGGAAGTTCTTCCCCGGTTACGTGCTGGTCCGCATGGAGATGGATGACGAGACCTGGCACCTGGTGAAGGAAGTCCCGCGGGTCATGGGCTTCATCGGTGGGCGCAGTGACCGCCCGGCACCGATCTCCGACCGGGAGGCGGACCAGATCCTCAACCGGGTGCAGGAGGGTGTCGAGAAGCCGCGCCCGAAGGTGCTGTTCGAGGTCGGCGAAGTGGTGCGCGTCATCGACGGGCCGTTCACCGATTTCAACGGCGCCGTGGAAGAAGTGAACTACGAAAAGAGCCGCCTTCGGGTGGCCGTCCTGATCTTTGGCCGTTCCACGCCGGTGGAGCTGGGCTTCGATCAGGTCGAGAAAACCTGAGCGACGCGCTCGGGCCGAGCGCCGGATCGGGGTGGCCCGTTCCGGCGTTACGTATTTGAACCGGGGAGCCGATAAGGCGTTCGCACCCACATCAGGAGGCTTTCATGGCCAAGAAGGTTTCAGCTTATATCAAGCTGCAGGTCAAGGCCGGTCAGGCCAACCCGTCGCCGCCCGTCGGCCCCGCGCTGGGTCAGCATGGCGTGAACATCATGGAGTTCTGTAAGGCGTTCAACGCCCAGACCCAGGAGATGGAGCCGGGGCTGCCGATTCCCGTGGTGATCACGGTCTACTCCGACCGCAGCTTCACGTTCATCACCAAGACCCCGCCGGCGGCGATCCTGCTGAAGAAGGCTGCGGGCATCAAGAGCGGTTCCGGTGTGCCGAACAAGGACAAGGTGGGCACGGTGACCCGCGAACAGCTCGAGGAGATTGCACGCACCAAGGAGCCGGACCTGTCCGCCTCCGATATGGATGCGGCCGTGCGCACCATCGCCGGTAGCGCGCGGAGCATGGGTCTCGAGGTTGAGGGGGTCGAATAATGGCTAAGCTGACCAAGCGCCAGAAAGCGTTCGCCGAGAAGGTTGAGCGCGGCAAGCAGTACCCTGCCGAAGATGCCTTTGCACTGCTGAAGGATCTGCCGGCGCCGCGGTTCGCGGAGACGGTGGAAGTGGCGGTGAACCTGGGTGTTGATCCGCGGAAGTCGGATCAGATCGTGCGCGGTTCCACCGTGCTGCCCAACGGCACCGGCAAGAGCGTGCGGGTTGCGGTCTTCGCCCAGGGCGAGAAGGCCGAAGCCGCGAAGGAAGCCGGGGCCGACGTGGTCGGTATGGACGACCTTGCCGAGCAGATCAAGGGCGGCGACCTGGACTTCAACGTGGTGATTGCCAGCCCTGATACCATGGGTACCGTGGGCAAGCTGGGAACGATTCTCGGCCCGCGCGGTCTCATGCCGAACCCGAAAGTCGGGACGGTTGCCCAGGACGTGGCCGCGGCGGTGAAGAACGCCAAGGCCGGTCAGGTGCGGTATCGCACCGACAAGAAGGGCATCATCCATGCCGGTATCGGCAAGATCGACTTTACGCCCCAGCAGCTGCGCGAGAATCTGGAAGCGCTGGTGTCGGACCTGAACAAGGCCAAGCCGGCAGCTGCCAAGGGCATTTACATGAAGAAGGTGACGGTGGCGTCCACCATGGGTCCGGGGATTGCCCTGGATCTGTCGTCGCTGAACACCTGAACCAGATCCGCATCGGGTGATGGTGCTGCCATCGCCCGCGCGGTGTCTTGAGGCTGTCGGAAAGCGGCAGCCGTCAGAGACCGCTTGGCGCGGCTCCGGCCGCTTAATCGATCACTCCGGTGGTCGGCCAGCGTAGACGGTGCAGCCCCGGGCAGATCAATGCTGCGGAAGGCGACCGTTCAACCCCGAAAGGGGCGAGCCGGATTATCCGGCTCACACGCGCCCTGGCAACGTGTCGTTGTCGGGGGTCATGGCCAGGTTCCAGGAGGACATTCCCAATGCCAATGAGTCTGGAACAGAAAAAGGCGATGACCGCGGAAGTCAATGCGGTCGCCCAATCGGCCCACTCGGCCGTTGCTGCGGAGTATCGCGGTATCAAGGCGACCGAGATGGACAGCCTGCGCGCCCAGGCACGCAATCAGGGTGTCTACCTGCGGGTGGTCAAGAACTCGATTGCGCGTCGGGCTGTTGAAGGGACGGACTTCGAATGCATGACGGAGGAGTTCTCCGGTCCGCTGATGCTCGCATTCTCCCAGGAGGATCCGGGTTCTGCAGCGCGGCTGGTGAAGTCCTACGCCAAGGAGAACAGCAACCTTGTTCCCAAGTTCGTCTCCATCAGTGGTTCAGTCTACCCGGCCTCCGAACTGGAGCGCCTGGCGAGCCTGCCCACGCGTGACGAGGCTATCAGCAAGCTGATGGCGACCATGAAGGCGCCGACCCAGAAGCTGGCGACCACCTTGAACGAGGTGCCCGGCAAGCTGGTGCGGACGCTGGCCGCTGTTCGCGATGCCAAAGAGGCGGGCTGATCGACTTCCGGTTTTCGTCTGATTCTTTCATTACGCAGTCAAAGCCCGAAGGGGCTGATCTGACCGTTTAAACGCAGGAGTTTCAAAATGGCCGTTTCCAAAGAGGACATCCTCGAGACGATCGGTAACATGAGCGTCCTCGAGATCGTTGATCTCATCGAGGCGATGGAAGAGAAGTTCGGCGTCACCGCGGCTGCCGCCGTGGCCGCTGCGCCTGCCGCCGCTGGTGGTGGCGAGGCTGAAGCCGCCGAAGAGAAGACCGAGTTCGACGTCATCCTGAGCAGCTTCGGTGACAACAAGGTCGGCGTGATCAAGGCCGTGCGCGGCATCACCGGCCTGGGTCTGAAGGAAGCCAAGGAAGTCGTCGAAGGCGCCCCGTCCCCGCTCAAGGAAGGTGCGAGCAAGGACGAAGCCGAAGAGATGAAGAGCAAGCTGGAAGAGGCTGGCGCTTCCGTCGAGATCAAGTAAGACTTGACGGTAGAGAGCGTTAGCAAGCTGTGATCGGGATCGGCTGGTGGCCCAGTGGCCGCCGGCCTTTTCCCGTTTCTGGGACAACCGGATGTCCGAGCGGGTTTAAAGTTACGTGCTTCGGCCGTTGAGGCCTGAGTGCGGAAGTTTAAACAACTGTCTCGTTCCCCGGACGAACTTGGGTGAGGAACCTCGATGGCCTATTCGTTCACCGAAAAGAAGCGTATCCGCAAGGATTTCGGCAAGATCCCCAATATTCTGGAGGTCCCCTATCTTCTAGCGACGCAGCTGGATTCCTACCACCAGTTCCTGCAGCTGGACTCGAACCCTGACCAGCGTGACGACGCCGGTCTGCATGCCGCGTTCCGCTCCGTGTTCCCGATCAGCAGCTATTCGGGCTCGGCGGCGCTGGAGTATGTCAACTACCGTATCGGAACGCCCGTGTTCGACGTCAAGGAGTGTCAGCTTCGCGGCATGACCTACGCGGCACCGCTGCGCGCCCTGGTACGCCTTGTGATTTACGACAAGGACGCCAAGACGGTCAAGGACGTCAAGGAACAGGAAGTCTACATGGGCGAACTGCCGCTCATGACCGAGAACGGCACCTTCGTCGTGAACGGCACCGAGCGTGTCATCGTCAACCAGCTGCACCGTTCGCCGGGTGTGTTCTTTGACCACGACAAGGGCAAGACGCACTCCTCGGGCAAGCTGCTGTTCTCCGCGCGGGTGATCCCCTACCGCGGCTCCTGGCTCGACTTCGAGTTCGATCCCAAGGACAACATTTTCGTGCGCATCGACCGTCGCCGGAAGCTGCCGGCGACCATCCTGCTGCGCGCGCTGGGCTACGGCCCGGAAGAGATCCTGGATCTCTTCTTCGAGAAGAACACGTTCCACTTCAAGAAGGACAGCGTGGTCCTGGACCTGGTCCCGGAGCGGCTGCGTGGCGAGACCGCCCAGTTCCCCATCGAGCTCAACGGCGAGGTGCTGGTGGAGCAGGGGCGGCGCGTGACCGCGCGGCACATCCGCCAGATGGAAAAGGCGGAAATGAAGCAGCTCACGGTGCCGGAAGAGTACCTGGAAGGCCGTATCCTGGCGCACGACGTGGTGGACGCCTCCACCGGCGAAGTGATCGCCGAGGCCAACGCCGAGCTGACGCCCGACAGCATCCAGGCGATGCGTGATGCCGGTATCAAGAAGATCGACACCCTGTTCGTGAACGATCTCGACCAGGGTCCGTACGTGTCCAACACGCTGCGGATCGATACCACGCGCACCCAGCTGGAATCGCTGGTCGAGATCTACCGCATGATGCGCCCGGGCGAGCCGCCGACGAAGGATGCCGCCGAGAGCCTGTTCCAGAACCTGTTCTTCTCCGAGGACCGGTATGACCTCTCCGCCGTCGGCCGGATGAAGTTCAACCTCCGGGTCGGGCGCGACGAAGTGACGGGCCCGGGCACGCTGAGCAACGACGACATCATCGACGTGCTCAAGGCGATGATCGACATCCGCAACGGCAAGGACACGGTCGACGACATCGACCACCTGGGCAACCGCCGCATCCGCTCCGTGGGCGAGATGGCGGAGAATGTCTTCCGCGTCGGCCTGGTGCGCGTCGAGCGCGCCGTGCGGGAACGCCTGAGCCTGGCGGAGAGCGAGGGGCTGATGCCCCAGGAGCTGATCAACGCCAAGCCCGTGGCCGCGGCGATCAAGGAGTTCTTCGGCTCCTCGCAGCTGTCGCAGTTCATGGACCAGAACAACCCGCTCTCCGAGGTGACCCACAAGCGCCGGGTCTCCGCCCTCGGGCCGGGTGGTCTGACCCGTGAGCGTGCCGGCTTCGAAGTCCGTGACGTGCATCCGACCCACTACGGTCGTGTCTGCCCGATCGAGACGCCGGAAGGGCCGAACATCGGTCTGATCAACTCGCTGGCCTGCTACGCCCGCACCAACCGTTACGGCTTCCTGGAGACGCCGTACCGCCGCGTGGTGGATGGCCAGGTCACGTCCCAGGTGGACTACCTCTCGGCGATCGAGGAGTCCCGCTACATCATCGCCCAGGCCAACGCCCGGCTGGACGAGAACGGCAACCTGGCGGACGACCTGATCTCGATCCGGCACCAGAACGAGTTCGGCATGTCCACCCCGGACAAGATCCAGTACATGGACGTGTCGCCGAAGCAGACGGTCTCCGTGGCCGCGGCGCTGGTGCCGTTTCTGGAGCACGACGACGCCAACCGCGCGCTGATGGGTGCCAACATGCAGCGCCAGGCGGTGCCCACTCTGCGTGGCGAGAAGCCGCTGGTGGGTACCGGCATGGAACGTGCCGTGGCCACCGACTCCGGTGTCACCGTGGTGGCGCGCCGGGGCGGCGTGGTCGAGTCCGTGGACGCGGCCCGCGTGGTCATTCGCGTCAACGATGACGAAACGGCGCCGGGTGAGCCGGGTGTGGATATCTACAACCTCACCAAGTACACGCGCTCGAACCAGAACACCTGCATCAACCAGAAGTCCCTGGTGAACGTGGGTGACGTGGTGGCCACCGGTGACGTGCTGGCCGACGGCCCGAGCACGGACATGGGCGAGCTGGCGCTGGGGCAGAACATGCTCATCGCCTTCATGCCCTGGAACGGTTACAACTTCGAGGACTCCATCCTCATCTCCGAGAGGGTGGTCCAGGAGGATCGTTACACCACGATCCACATCGAGGAGCTCACCTGCGTGGCCCGGGACACCAAGCTGGGGCCGGAGGAGATCACCGCCGACATCCCCAACGTGGGCGAGTCCGCCCTGTCCAAGCTGGACGAGGCCGGTATCGTCTACATCGGCGCCGAGGTGAAGGCGGGTGACATCCTGGTGGGCAAGGTCACGCCCAAGGGCGAGAGCCAGCTGACGCCGGAGGAGAAACTCCTGCGCGCCATCTTCGGCGAGAAGGCGTCGGACGTGAAGGACACCTCTTCGCGTGTGTCCTCGGGCATGGACGGCACGGTCATCGACGTGCAGGTCTTCACCCGCGACGGCGTGGAGAAGGACTCCCGCGCGCTGTCCATCGAGCGCGAGGCGCTGGCGAAGATTCGCAAGGATCTGGACGACCAGTACCGCATCTTCGAGGACGACGCCTTCCAGCGCGTGCAGTCGGCCATTGTCGGCCTGGAAGCCGAAGGCGGCCCGAACGGCCTGAAGTCCGGCAACAAGGTCTCCGAGAAATACCTGGAGACGCTGGACCGGGAGAAGTGGTTCGAGATCCGTCTGAAGGACGAGTCCGCGAACGAGCTCCTGGAGCGGGTGCAGCAGCAGCTGAAATCCCAGCAGGAAGCGTTCGAGCAGCACTTCGAGGAGAAGAAGGGCAAGATCACCCAGGGTGACGACCTTGCTCCCGGCGTGCTGAAGATGGTCAAGGTCTACCTGGCGGTGAAGCGCCGTTTCCAGGCCGGTGACAAGATGGCCGGCCGCCACGGGAACAAGGGCGTCATCTCCATGATCGTGCCCCAGGAGGACATGCCGTTCGACAAGGACGGCCGTCCGGTGGACGTGGTGCTCAGCCCGCTGGGTGTGCCATCACGCATGAACGTGGGGCAGGTGCTGGAAGTCCATCTGGGCTGGGCGGCCAAGGAGCTGGGGCGCAAACTCGCCCGAATGCTCGACGCCAAGGCCAAGGTGGACGAATTGCGCCAGGAGCTGGATGCCATCTACAACCACAGCGGCCAGACCGTGGACCTGGCGAACCTCAGCGACGAGGAGGTGGTGCGCCTGTGCGACAACCTCCGCGGCGGGGTGCCCATGGCCACGCCGGTCTTCGATGGTGCCAACGAGGACGAGATCAAGTACATGCTGCGCCAGGCGGGGCTGCCGGAATCCGGCCAGACCACGCTGTTCGACGGCCGTACCGGCGATGCCTTTGATCGCCCGGTGACCGTGGGCTACATGTACATGCTCAAGCTCAACCACCTGATCGACGACAAGGTCCACGCCCGTTCCACCGGGCCGTACTCGCTGGTCACCCAGCAGCCGCTGGGCGGCAAGGCGCAGTTCGGTGGTCAGCGCTTCGGTGAGATGGAAGTCTGGGCGCTGGAGGCCTACGGTGCGGCGTATACGCTGCAGGAGATGCTGACGGTGAAATCCGACGACGTGAACGGCCGGACACAGATGTACAAGAACATCGTGGACGGCAATCATGAAATGAAGGCCGGTATGCCCGAGTCCTTCAACGTGTTGATCAAGGAGATCCGCTCCCTCGGTATCAATATCGAGCTGGAACAGGACTGATCACCACAAGCGCACCGCTGCCGGGGCTTGCCCGGCAGCGGCGTCAGCATTCACGAACGAGGTTGGCGGACGAACGGCTATGAAAGACCTTCTCAATCTGTTCAAGCAGGCCGGCGGACAGCCGGATGATTTCGATTCCATCCGGATCAAGCTGGCATCGCCGGAAATGATCCGGTCCTGGTCCTTCGGTGAAGTGAAGAAGCCGGAGACCATCAACTACCGTACCTTCAAGCCGGAGCGCGACGGGCTGTTCTGCGCCAAGATCTTTGGCCCGGTCAAGGACTACGAGTGCCTGTGCGGCAAGTACAAGCGCCTCAAGCATCGTGGCGTGGTCTGCGAGAAGTGCGGCGTCGAGGTCACGCTGGCCAAGGTGCGCCGTGAGCGCATGGGTCATATCGACCTGGCCAGCCCGGTGGCGCACATCTGGTACCTCAAGTCCCTGCCCAGCCGCATCGGCCTGCTGCTGGACATGACCCTGCGCGACATCGAGCGCGTGCTCTACTTCGAGGCGTTCATCGTCATCGACCCGGGCATGACGCCGCTGGAGCGGGGTCAGCTGCTCACCGACGAGGGTTACCTGGACGCCGTGGAGCAGTACGGCGACGAGTTCGACGCGCGCATGGGCGCCGAGGCGGTGAAGGAGCTGCTGTCCAGCGTCGAGCTGCAGGAAGAGCAGCAGAAGCTGCGCGAGGAGCTCAACGCCACCAACTCCGACACCAAGATCAAGCGGCTGTCCAAGCGGCTGAAGATCGTCGAGGCGTTCATCGAGTCCGGCAACAAGCCGGAGTGGATGGTGCTGGACGTGCTGCCGGTGCTGCCGCCGGATCTGCGCCCGCTGGTGCCCCTGGACGGCGGGCGCTTCGCGACCAGTGACCTGAACGATCTCTACCGCCGGGTGATCAACCGCAACAACCGCCTCAAGCGGCTGCTGGAGCTGAACGCCCCGGACATCATCGTGCGCAACGAAAAGCGCATGCTGCAGGAGTCCGTGGACGCGCTGCTGGATAACGGCCGCCGCGGCCGGGCCATCACCGGCACCAACAAGCGTCCGCTGAAATCCCTGGCCGACATGATCAAGGGCAAGCAGGGCCGTTTCCGGCAGAACCTGCTGGGCAAGCGCGTGGACTACTCCGGCCGCTCCGTGATCGTGGTCGGCCCCACCCTGCGCCTGCACCAGTGCGGCCTGCCCAAGCGCATGGCGCTGGAGCTGTTCAAGCCGTTCATCTTCTCCAAGCTGCAGCGGCTGGGCCTGGCCACCACCATCAAGGCGGCCAAGAAGATGGTCGAGCGCGAGGCGCCGGAAGTCTGGGACATCCTCGAGGATGTCATCCGGGAACACCCGGTGCTGCTCAACCGGGCGCCCACACTTCACCGCCTGGGCATCCAGGCGTTCGAGCCGGTGCTCATCGAGGGCAAGGCCATCCAGCTGCATCCGCTGGTCTGCACCGCCTACAACGCCGACTTCGACGGCGACCAGATGGCCGTGCACGTGCCCCTGTCCCTGGAGGCGCAGCTGGAATCCCGCGCCCTGATGATGGCGACCAACAACATCCTGTCGCCCGCCAGCGGTGATCCCATCATCGTGCCGTCCCAGGACGTGGTGCTGGGGCTGTACTACATGTCCCGCCACCGGGTGAACGCCTCGGGCGAGGGCACGCGCTTCTCCGACCTGAACGAGGTTCACCGGGCCTACGACAGTGGCCAGGTGGGTCTGCAGGCGGCCGTGCAGGTGCGCATCAAGGAGACGGTGATCGAGGAGGATGGCTCGCGCCGCGAGGTCATCACCCGCTACGACACCACCGTCGGCCGTGCGCTGATCTACCGCATCATGCCGGAAGGCCTGCCGTTCGAGCTGGTGAACCGGGAGATGAACAAGAAGTCCATCTCCGCCACCATCAACGCCTGCTACCGCGACGTGGGTCTGAAGGAGACGGTGATCTTCGCCGACCAGCTCATGTACATGGGCTTCCACTTCTCCACCCGTGCGGCCGTGTCCATCGGCGTCAACGACATGGTGATCCCGGAAGAGAAGGGCGGGATCCTTGGCGGGGCCGAGGAAGAGGTGAAGGACATCGAGGAGCAGTACGCCTCGGGTCTGGTCACCAACGGCGAACGGTACAACAAGGTGGTCGACATCTGGTCCCGCACCAACGACCAGGTGGCCAAGGCCATGATGGACAAGCTCGGCACCGAGGCGGTGGTCGACGCGGAAGGTAACGAAGTCCGGCAGTCGTCGTTCAACTCCATCTTCATGATGGCCGACTCCGGCGCCCGTGGCTCCGCCGCCCAGATCCGCCAGCTCTCCGGCATGCGCGGTCTGATGGCGAAGCCGGACGGCTCCATCATCGAGACGCCGATCACGGCGAACTTCCGTGAAGGCCTCAACGTGCTGCAGTACTTCATCTCCACCCACGGCGCCCGTAAGGGGCTCGCGGATACGGCGCTGAAGACCGCCAACTCCGGTTACCTGACCCGCCGCCTCGTGGACGTGGCTCAGGATCTGGTGGTCACGGAGCACGACTGCGGCACGGACGACGGCGTCTACATGTCGCCCATCATTGAAGGTGGTGACGTGGTGGAACCGCTGCGCGAGCGCGTGCTGGGCCGTGTGCTCTGCAACGACGTCCTCGACAGCGAGAGCCAGGAAGTGGCCCTGCCGGCCGGGACGCTGCTGGACGAAGCGCTGGTGGACCAGATGGAAACCATGGGTGTGGACGAGGTGAAGGTGCGCTCGCCCATCACCTGTAACACCCGTCACGGCGTGTGCTCCATGTGCTACGGCCGCGACCTGGCCCGCGGGCATCAGGTCAACGTCGGCGAATCCGTGGGCGTCATCGCCGCGCAGTCCATCGGCGAGCCGGGCACGCAGCTGACCATGCGCACGTTCCACATCGGTGGTGCGGCCTCCCGTGCCGCCGCCGTGAGCGACGTGGAAGTCAAGTCGGCCGGCCGGGTGCGGTTCCACAAGCTGAACACCATCCAGCACCACTCCGGCAACCTGGTCGTGGTCTCCCGGTCCGGTGAGATCACCGTCATGGACGAGCAGGGGCGTGAGCGTGAGCGCTACAAGGTGCCGTACGGTGCCACGGTTCCGGTCAACGAAGGGGACGCCGTGGAGGCGAACCAGGTGGTTGCCACCTGGGACCCGCACACCCACCCGATTGTCACGGAGGTGCGCGGTCGCCTGCGGTTCTTCGACTTTATCGAAGGCGTGACCGTGAACCGCCAGGTGGACGAGATCACCGGCCTGTCCAGCCTCGAGATCACCGATCCCAAGACCCGCGGCAACCAGGAGTACGACAGTCAGCTCCCGGGCGCCAAGAAGGACGAGCGCGTGGCCGCCAAGGACATGCGGCCGATGATCAAGCTGGTGGATGATGACGGCAAGGACGTCATGATTCCCGGTACGGACATCCCGGCGCAGTACTACCTGCCGGCGGGCGCCATCATCAGCGTGGAAGACAACGCTGACGTGGACGTCGGTGACGTGCTGGCGAGGATTCCGCAGGAGTCTTCCAAGACCCGCGACATCACCGGTGGTCTGCCCCGTGTTGCCGACCTGTTCGAGGCGCGCAAGCCGAAGGAACCGGCGATCCTCGCCGAGATCTCCGGCACCGTCTCGTTCGGCAAGGAGACCAAGGGCAAGCAGCGTCTGATCATCACGCCGCAGGAGGGTGACAGCTACGAGGAGCTGATTCCCAAGTGGCGCAACATCAACGTGTTCGAGGGCGAGCACGTGGAGCGCGGCGAGGTGGTTGCCGACGGCGAGCCCAGCCCGCACGACATCCTGCGCCTCCTGGGTGTGCCGGCATTGGCCGCCTACGTGGTCAAGGAGATCCAGGACGTCTACCGTCTGCAGGGCGTGAAGATCAACGACAAGCACATCGAAGTGATCATCCGCCAGATGCTGCGCAAGGCCGAGGTCACCGACTCCGGTGACAGCACCCTGCTGCGCGGTGAGCAGGTGGATCGTGCCACCGCGGATGAGATCAACGACGAGCTCGCCATTGGTGACAAGGCGCCGGTGCACTACCAGCCGGTCCTGCTCGGGATCACCAAGGCGTCGCTGTCCACCGAGTCGTTCATTTCCGCGGCGTCGTTCCAGGAGACCACGCGGGTGCTCACCGAGGCCTCTGTACGCGGTGGCAAGGATGATCTCCGCGGGCTCAAGGAAAACGTCATCGTGGGTCGACTGATTCCGGCCGGCACCGGGTTCGCCTACCACGAGGAGCGGCGTCGCCAGCGGCAGATGGGTCTGCCCACCTCCGCGGCCGATGCCGAAGCGGAGCTCGCCTCGGAGCTCGCCGAGAGCGACAGCGAAGCCACCGAGCGCAGCGAAACGCCGGACGAGTAAGCCGGCGTCTCGCCCCGGGCCCGCCGGCGCTGACGGCGGGCCCGGTACTGTCTTCGGAAACCCCCGTCAGCCAAGGGTTTGGTTGACAGGGGGACCCTGTCTGCCTACAATTGCGCACCTTCGACAGGCCGGCTCGTTCGGCCTGTCGTTTGTTTACAGCTTGGAGTGAACGATTTAATGGCTACGATCAATCAGTTGGTCCGCAAGGGACGCCGTAGCAAGACCGCGAAAAGCAACGTGCCGGCGCTCGAGGCGAGCCCCCAGCGTCGTGGCGTATGCACGCGTGTTTACACTACCACGCCGAAGAAGCCGAACTCGGCCCTGCGTAAGGTCGCGCGTGTGCGTCTGACCAACGGTTACGAAGTCGCCTCCTATATTGGTGGTGAAGGTCATAACCTCCAGGAGCACTCGGTCGTGCTGATCCGTGGCGGTCGTGTAAAGGACTTGCCCGGTGTGCGTTATCACACGGTTCGTGGCGCGCTGGACACCGCTGGTGTCGACAAGCGCCGCCAGGGCCGTTCCAAGTACGGTACCAAGAAGCCCAAGGGCTAGTCGGTTCCGTCCCAGTATTCTGAAAGGCTTCGGGTAATAACATGCCGAGAAGACGTGAAGTTCCCAAACGTAAAGTCCTTCCCGATCCCAAGTTCGGGAGTGAGCTGCTGGCGAAGTTCGTCAACATGCTCATGAGCGACGGCAAGAAGTCCGTCGCCGAGCGGATCGTGTATAACGCGCTGGACGAGATTCAGGAGAAGGGCAGCGCAGAGCCGGTCGCGACCCTGGAGCAGGCGCTGGAGAACATCCGCCCCACGGTCGAGGTGAAGTCCCGTCGTGTCGGTGGCGCCACCTACCAGGTGCCGGTGGAGGTTCGTCCCGATCGCCGTAATACGCTGGCCATGCGCTGGCTGATCGAGGCCGCGCGCAAGCGCAGTGAAAAGACGATGTCCCAGCGCCTGTCCGGCGAGGTCCGGGATGCCGCTGAAAGTCGCGGCACCGCGGTGAAGAAGCGTGAAGACACGCACCGCATGGCCGAAGCCAACAAGGCGTTTTCTCACTATCGCTGGTAACAGCAAGGGTAATTGACCGTGCCACGCAAGACTCCTATCGAGCGCTATCGCAATATCGGCATCATGGCGCACATTGATGCCGGCAAGACCACCGTGACCGAGCGCATCCTGTTCTACACGGGTGTGTCGCACAAGATGGGCGAAGTCCATGACGGTGCGGCCACCATGGACTGGATGAGTCAGGAGCAGGAGCGTGGCATCACGATCACCTCTGCTGCCACGACGACGTTCTGGCGTGGTATGGACCAGCAGTATCCCGAGACCCGTATCAACATCATTGATACCCCGGGTCACGTGGACTTCACCATCGAGGTGGAGCGGTCCCTGCGGGTGCTCGACGGTGCGGTCTGTGTGCTGGACGCCAACGCCGGCGTGGAGCCGCAGACGGAGACCGTGTGGCGTCAGGCCAACAAGTACGGCGTGCCGCGCATGGTGTTCGTCAACAAGATGGACAAGATGGGCGCGGACTACTACCGCTGCGTGGAAATGCTGGGCTCGCGCCTGGGTACGCACGCGGTGCCGATCCAGCTGCCCATCGGCGCGGAAGACGAGTTCGCCGGCGTGGTCGACTTGATCGAAATGCGGGCCATCTACTGGAATCCGGACGACGCGGGCATGACCTACGAGTCCAAGGAGATTCCGGCGGACCTGCAGGAGAGCGCCGAGAAGTACCGTGAGCAGATGGTCGAGGCCGCGGCCGAAGCCGACGAAGAGCTCATGAACAAGTATCTCGAGGGCGATCTCACCAACGATGACATCCGTGCGGGCCTGCGTCAGCGCACGATCGCCAACGAGATCGTCACCGTGACCTGCGGCAGTGCGTTCAAGAACAAGGGCGTCCAGGCGCTGCTGGATGCCGTCATCGAGTTCATGCCGAACCCGTACCAGGTGCCCGCCATCGAGGGTGAGCTGGACAACGGCGAGAAGGCCGAACGTCATCCGGATGACGACGAGCCGTTTGCCGCCCTGGCGTTCAAGATCGCCACCGACCCCTACGTGGGGACGCTGACGTTCTTCCGGGTGTACTCCGGCGTCATCCAGTCCGGCGACCAGGTCTACAACCCGGTCAAGGGCAAGAAGGAGCGCGTCGGCCGGCTGGTGCAGATGCACTCCAATGACCGCCAGGAGATCAAGGAAGTGCGCGCCGGTGACATTGCCGCCGCGGTTGGTCTCAAGGATGTCACCACCGGTGACACCCTGTGTGCCGCAGACAAGCACATCACGCTGGAGCGCATGGAGTTTCCGGATCCGGTTATCTCCGTTGCGGTGGAGCCGAAGTCCAAGGCGGACCAGGAAAAGATGGGCATGGCACTGGGCAAGCTGGCCCAGGAAGACCCGTCCTTCCAGGTGCGTACCGACGAGGAATCCGGTCAGACCATCATCTCCGGTATGGGCGAGCTGCACCTGGAGATCATCGTCGACCGGCTGAAGCGCGAGTTCAAGGTCGAGGCCAATGTGGGTAACCCGCAGGTGGCCTACCGCGAGAGCATCCGCAAGGAAGTCGAACAGGAAGGCAAGTTCGTCCGGCAGTCGGGTGGTCGCGGTCAGTTCGGTCACGTCTGGATTCGCCTGGTCCCGCTGGATCGTGGTGGCGACTACGAGTTCGAGAACAAGATCGTCGGTGGTGTCATTCCGAAGGAATACATCCCGTCGGTGGACAAGGGCATCCAGGAGCAGGCGGAGAACGGCGTCATTGCCGGGTATCCCGTGGTCGACTTCAAGGTGGTTCTGTTCGACGGTTCCTACCACGATGTTGACTCTTCTGAAATGGCGTTTAAGATTGCCGGCTCCATGGCATTCAAGGAAGCCGTGGCCAAGGCCGATCCCGTCCTTCTCGAGCCGATGATGGCCGTCGAGGTGGTGACGCCCGAGGATTACATGGGCGACGTGGTCGGTGACCTGAACCGCCGTCGCGGCACCATCAAGGGCATGGAAGAGGCCCCGGTTGGCCGGATCATCCGCGCCGACGTGCCGCTGAAGGAAATGTTCGGCTACTCCACGGATCTGCGTTCCGCGACCCAGGGGCGTGCCAGCTACGTCATGACCTTTGATCACTACGCGGAAGCGCCTGCGAGCGTCGCTGCGGAGGTCCAGAAAGCCTCCTGAGCGAACCGCTGCCAGCCACCGGAGAGGTGGCCCCGCGGTGATTGGAATTCGTGCCGGCGTCGTTGGCGCCGGCAGCAACAGTACAAGGGGATGAACCGTGTCCAAGAGCAAGTTTGAGCGTAGTAAGCCGCACTGCAACGTGGGAACGATTGGTCACGTTGACCATGGTAAGACGACGCTGACTGCAGCCATGACGAAGGTGATGGGTGAGCAGTCTGGTGGTGACGTTCGTGCGTTTGACCAGATTGACAATGCGCCGGAGGAGAAGGCGCGTGGTATCACGATTGCGACGGCGCACGTGGAGTACGAGTCGAGTGAGCGTCACTATGCGCACGTGGACTGCCCGGGTCACGCGGACTATGTGAAGAACATGATCACGGGTGCTGCGCAGATGGACGGTGCGATTCTGGTGGTGTCGGCGGCGGACGGCCCGATGCCGCAGACGCGCGAGCACATTCTGCTGAGCCGCCAGGTGGGTGTTCCGTTCATTGTGGTGTATT
>NZ_FOEG01000019.1 GCF_900110585.1 Aquisalimonas asiatica
CTGGGAATCAAAGCGGACGCTCAAGGGCTCAGGGGTGGCAGGCGGCTTTGGATCGTTTGAGGAAATAGTCCGTCCTGAATAACCCGTTATGCGGCGGCCCGCATTGAGGGATTGAAGTCCCGTGCCTGGTTTCCAGCACCGATCACTACCAGAAGTTGGCCCAGTAAACGGCGCAAAAGAGCTGCCATGGCCCGTAGCAGTAGCCGGATGTTGTGTCCGGCAGCAACCAGCACGGCGTTGAGCGCATCACCCAGCGCACCTTTCAGCCGGCAGCGATCCATTCGGCCGTCGGTTTTCATGTGCCCGATCACCGCCTCGACAGCGCTGCGGCGTTTGAGCTCCCGCTTCAGGGTGCGCGTGTTCACGCCGCGCTTCTGGCCGGAACGGAAGATCTGGACACCGGGAATGGCCGCGCCCTTGTAACCACGACCCACATAGCAGCGCTTCGGTGCCACACCACTCAGGATCTCGGTCTGCTCCAGCGTCTCGGCCAGAGTGTGGCCATCGAACGGGTTATTCGGCATGGAGCGGCAGCCAACGACAAAGCTCTCTCTGTTCGTGACGGCAACAGAGACCTTCACGCCGAACTCCCAGGGCTTGGCCACCTTGCCCTTGCCGATGACCTCGACCTCCGGGGCGTGCCAGGACAGCAGCTTGTTCTTGCTCTTGCGGGTCTGATTCAGCAGTCGGTTGGCGCGATGGAGTGGTTCGCGGAATGCCACCTGGATGTTCTCGGGCGCACCCTCGATCTTGCGCTCGATGTCGCGGGTCACCCGGCCCAGGTACGTCTTGAGCCGTTTGGTCATCCGCCGCTTGCGCTTCATCTGCCGCGCTTTCGCGTAGCGGTTGACCATCAACAGCGCTTCCGGCGCCTTGCGGGCATAGCTCTGGCGCAGTGGAACACCATGCTGCTGCGCGAGCCGGGTCAGGTTCCGGATCCCTCGGGCGTAGAGCTTGGCATCGGTCGGTACGTGATCGCCTTCTCCTGGACGGTGGTGTCGACGGTCACCCGCTCCAGGCTCTGGCGTTTCACCACGCCCTCTCGCCTGGCGACCTCGACGGTCTCTCGGCCAAGAGCAGTTCAACGCCTTCCTCGCCGATGCGCTGGCGCCAGCGCGTCAGCGATGAGGGATCAATCGGAAACTCGTGCTGGAAGTACTTCTCGCCGCAGAAGTGCTGCATGTACGGATTCTCCACCCAGCGCTCGACAACGGCCTCGTCGGAGAGGTTGTAGGCGTGCTGCAGGTAGAGGAGTCCAGCGATCAACCGTGACGGCGCCGCGGGTCGGCCGGGTCGGCGAGGCAAACAGTTCGCTCCACTCGCGCTCGAACACCGACCAGTCGATGCGGTCAGCGAGCTTCACCAGCGGGTGGCGCGGATCGATCAGGTTCACCAGCTCGCTGCGGAAGAGATCGTCCTGTGGCGTGTGCCGCTCGTCCCGAGGCCCCATCGAACACCCGTCCGTTATTGCAGGGAAACTGCCCTGAGGATACCAAAAACCGGCAATTTCAGAATGCCGAGAAATGCCGCAACCTCCCACACGTCAGAGGGTTACGAGTTTTTCGAAGAGCGTGGAGATCACCCCGGAGGACAGCGACGACACCCAGCGCCTGGACGACTTCGCCGCCAGCGGCAAGCAGCGCCACTTCGACACGGCCCACCCGGAGCGCCCGCACTGGCGACTGGACTACGCCCCCAAGCGCAAGGCGCACCGGGTCAGCATCGAACCGCTCAACATCAACGGCGTCGAGTTCGAGATCCGACTGCCCACGGCGCAACACCGCCTGGAGAGCAGCGACGTGGAGCCGGACGAGGACATCGACACGGAAGTGGAACGCCTAGGACGAGCACTTCCGCACGCCGGTCAACGAGTAGACCGGCGGCGCGTGCTACTCGCGGTTCTCGGCATCCGCCTGATACAGCGTCTGCAGTTCACTCGCCGCTTCGTGCTGTGACTGGATCAGCTTCTGCTCATCGCCGAAGACCGCCAACTGCCGGCGCAGTGTGGCTTCGTCGTGCTCGCGGAACGTCTCCACGGCCCGCTCCGCCTCACTGCGTCGCACCCCGAGATCCACAAGGAGATCCCGGGTGAGCACCAGGCTGGAGTGGAGCGTTTCCCGCACGAGGCCACTCACACCCGCCCTCATCAACAGGTGCGCGTGATAGCGGTCCCGCGCGCGGGCGAGAAGCTTCAGATCGGGATAATGCTCACGCACCAACTGCGCCACCCGCATGGACGCCTCGACATCGCCGATGGCGAGCACCAGCACTCGGGCGTCTTCGATACCCACGGCCTGCAGGATATCCAGCCTTTCTGCGTCGCCATAGTACGCCTTGTTTCCATAACGCCGGACAAAATCCACCTGCTCGGCGTTGATGTCCAGCACGGTATAGGGGATTGCCAGTCCTTGGAGCACGCGCCCGACGATCTGCCCGAACCGTCCGAATCCAACGATCACCACCTTCGGGGACTGCGCCTTCGGCACGTCATACGGGCGTGATTGTGCTGGCGCACCATCAAGCCGCTGCAGCCAGCGCCTTGCGACGATCACCAGAAGCGGCGTTGCGGCCATGGACAACGACACCACCAGAATCAACGTATCGACCAGCTCCTGCCCCAGCAACCGTGCACCGACCGCGGCGGTGAGCAGCACGAAACCGAACTCGCCGCCCTGGGAAAGCAGCACGCCCATATCCGCGCTTTCCCGCCAGGACAACCGGTAGAGTCTTGCCGCCATGGCAATGGTCAGCGCCTTCACCACCAGCAACCCGGCAGTCAGCCCGAAGATCGTCAACGGGATATCCAGCAAGAGCTGGATTTCGGCGGTCATGCCCACCGCCATGAAGAACAGGCCCAGCAACAGCCCCCGGAAGGGTTCGATGTCCGCCATGATGGCGTGCCGATACTGGGAATCCGCCAGCAGCACACCGGCGATGAACGCCCCCAGGGCCATCGACAGCCCGGCGAAATCCATCAATAGCGCGGAACCGATCACCACGGCGAGCGCGGCGCCTGCGAATACCTCGCGGCTCCCCGCCCCGGCCGCAAGCCGGAACAGCGGTCGCAACAGATACCGGCCACCGACAATCAGAACAAGAAACGCCCCCACGGCGAGCAGCACTTCCAGCACCAGCTGGAACGGTTCGTCCGTAATCAGCGCCCCGGCGGCGAGGACGGGGATCAGCGCCAGCACGGGGATGGCCGCAAGATCCTGAAACAGGAGTAGTGCGAACGCGTTACGTCCATGGCGGGTCTGCAGTTCGCCCCGCTCGGCGAGCAGGTGAAGCACCAACGGGGTGGAGCACAGACCGAGGCTGAAGCCGACGATGACCGCGGCCGCCGGAGGGAGACCCAGCGCCCAGGCCAGGCCGCACAGCACCAGCGACGTGATCAGCACCTGCAGACTGCCAAACCCGAACAGCGGCTTGCGCATGGTCCGCAGACGGGAGGGTTTCAGCTCCAGGCCGATCACGAACAGCAGGAAGACGATGCCGACCTGCGCAAACTGGAGCACGTCCTCCGGCCCCGGCACCAGCCCCAGTAAGGACGGCCCAATGACCACGCCGGCAGCCAGGTAGCCCAGCACTTCCCCGAGCCCCAGCCATTTGAACACCGGAACCAGGATCACGGCCGCAACCAGGAAGATCAGCACGTTCAACAGCAAACTCATTTCCACTGGAAACATCCTCGGGAGGGTTGTTCGACCTTGTCGTGCGGACAACAGCACAGGGGGAGCGCAGCCGTGCGCCCTGCAACATTTCGTCGCAATCATACCAAGCACGGCGGGACAGTCACGGACGCTGCTGGATGCGGCGTTCGATGATGCGCGCGACGCGCTCACGGCTGCGCTGGTCGAAGTCTACCTACTCCATGGTTTCCAGCAGTTCACCCCGGTGCGGCGTGCCACTCACGCCGCACCGGGGAGCATCAGATGCGGAACTGCCCCACCAAGCGGTTGAGCCGTTCGGAGAGACGGGCCGGCTCTTCGCTGGCCTGAGCCGTCTGGCCGGCACCCTGCGCAGACTCATCGGAGACGCTGCGAATGCTCTCGATCTTGCGCTCGATGTCGCGGGTCACCCGGCCCAGGTACGTCTTGAGCCGTTTGGTCATCCGCCGCTTGCGCTTCATCTGCCGCGCTTTCG
>NZ_FOEG01000020.1 GCF_900110585.1 Aquisalimonas asiatica
GCAATCAACACCGCCAGCAAGGCGGCGTAGATCAGCCACCGCATCGAGGCCGGGAGGCGTGAGGATGCCCGATCGGGCTGTGTATTCGAGCTACTCATGCCAACATCCTTGTCTTGCGGTTGTCTCGATCAAGACAAACAAGCTCCGCACACCTATGGTCGCCATACCGGCACTTCGATTATTGGCTCCGCGGCAACAGGGTCGGCGGGAGGCGGATAGTAGACCCCGCGGACGCCGTTCTCCGCCGGGTGATCCACCGAGCCGCGCTGCGTCCGGTTCGTGTTCCCCGCGTTGTCCAATGCCAGCGCCTCTTCGTGACTGCGAGGGGCGGCATACTGATGGGAATGATGAACGTAACGGCGGTAAAGGGCGTCATGGGCGTCACCGGCCATCCCCTCCGCCTCCACCCGCCGCAGCAGGTCGCGCAGTTCATCGCTCACCTTGTACCGATGACCCATGCCGCCAAGACGCTCCAGGCCTTTGAGAGGGACGCCAGACTCCACGGCAGCGGCGTGCATGATCTCCAGCGGATAATGGGCGAGCGACGGGTCGATATCACGCTCCCAGGTGAACAGGACGTACCAGTTGCTGGCGTCGCCGCGGCTGACCATCTCACGCACATCCGCCTGAATATCCAGCCCCGGCGCATGAAAGCGCTCGTGCAACCGCTCCAGGTGGGCGTCGATCGTCGCATCTCGCCGTCTCTCGTTCAGGTTGCGCAGCACCACAGCGGGGTAGTGAACCACGTCGGGCTGATCCGGGTAGCCACCCCCAACATCCGCATGGACACCAGGCATGACCTGCTCCTCGAAGTGGTCCGGCAGGGGGTCATCCGGGCCCGTGCGCAGCGATGTGGACGGGTAATATCCCCGTTTCTCGTGATACGCCGTAAGGTGCACAACGCGCTGAACGGAGTCCGGGGCGAGACCAAGCTCGATCCCGGTGTGCAGGCCGCGGGCGGCGATCGGGTTATCATTACTGCCGTTCCCCGGAATGCCGATTGACCCGACCGTATCGAACAATCCGGCAAACCGGAAAACCGGCTTGGACCCAGCAAAGTATCCCGGCTCGTTGACGGTCAGGTAGCGTACCTGATTGACGAAAGTGCGGGCCTGGGCGGCACCGCGGCTGAAGCCGAAGACGTCAATTACGACAGAGAGGGCGAGGGGGAACTGGCCAGAGAACCGCCTCAACTCGCCGATCACCTCCTGAATGCGCCGTCCGAAGCTAAACGCGATGCCGCGGTCCGCAAGATCCAGCGGGCCATCTGCATCGCCACCGACTCCGATGCTATAGACCTTCTCCATGAGCGCTTCGTCGTCACCCGGGTGCAATTCAGACAGCTTGCCGACATTCGTCGGCGCCCGATCATCACGTTTCGCGTCGTTGTAGAGGTTATTTCCGGTGCCGTCGAAAAAGGCCCCGAACTGGGGCGGGTCCACTGCAATGGTCAGGGTTACCGTGTCACGGGCGTCCTTGTCGTGGTCGAGCACATGGGCGGTGGCGTCGAGGCCGTTGTCCCGCAGGTGGGAGCGCAGGGCGTCACCGCCCCGTCGGAGCGTCTCAGACGGCACATCCCGGAACAGGTACTGACTCGCCAGGCCATTGCCGCTCACCCGCAGGGAATACAGCTCGTTCGGCTGCAGGCCGCCGAAACGCACGCTGCGGTCGCCATCCGCATCGATGTTGCGCTGGATGGAGCGGTGCTGGCTGATCAACGTCAGCCTGCGCGGTTCCGCGCCCTCATAGCCCCGAAGGCGAACGCGGAACTCCCCCTCTGCCTGGCTGGAGTTCTCATTGAGCGGGTAGAAGGACGCAACCAGGGCTTCCGAAGCAGGGGTAGCGGGCGATGAGGGTTGCTCCAAGGCCGCGGCACCGTCCCCCGGCAGCTGCATGCGCCGCACCGCGACCCAGTCGTCGCCCAGAACGGGGATGTCCAGCGCGCCCATTTCCTGCCACCGACCACGCCGCCGCACAAAGAACTGGGTCTGGGCGTCCCGGCGCAGCCGTCGCGCCTCTGCGCGATCCACGACGTAACACTGCCGCCAGTCCGTGACCCGGCTGCGGATATCAAGGGGCAGGTGCTCGATTCGCCGTCTGTGGCACTCGGGCGGATTCAGCGCCTGGAACAACCGGATCTCGGACTGCAGGGTCAGGGGGGCAGTCGGCGCAGGCGGCGACCGCAGTCCGAGCACAGTGGAAGGCTCCCGAGGCCCGTTCAACGAGGGGTCGGGTGCTTGATGCTGCTCCAGCTCCCGACGCCGACGCTGCAAAAAGTAATTGGGTGACGCCATGATAAACCTCCGTGTCTACCGTGAAATGAATGCGACAGTGTCTCCTCAAGGGTGCACATCGGCCTCGTCGATCGGCTCGCCTTGTGCCCGTGTAATCTTCTCCAGAACGCGGCCACTGACACTCCGCGCACGCGGGGCATTCGACAACCAGACCGTGAGACCACCGTCTGCCTCCACGCCGATAATCAGATACCGGGCCGAGTCCTTCCAGTCCATGCGCTCCCAGACAACCGGTGGCAACCGTGCCGCCCGGGCCGTAAGGTCCTCCGGCAGCTCCGCCTCCGCACGGTAAATGACGCCCGTGCTCTCATCCCGCCAGGCAATACGCACCGCATACGGCATCGGCTGGTTGTGATAACCCAATGTGCTCCCA
>NZ_FOEG01000021.1 GCF_900110585.1 Aquisalimonas asiatica
AAGTGTAAAGAACTCCGGAATCCAATCAACTTTCCTGGTCAGTGCCATATACTCTGCCTACCTGAAACAACGCTGAGCTAAGCCGCTGGCCGGCGCTATGATTCGAGCATAGGAGGAAGCCCATGAGTACCCAGAGATATACCCCCGAGTTCAAGGAATAGGCCGTGCGCCAGATTGTTGATCGTGGCTACTCAGTCGCCGAGGCCCCCGAACGGCTGGGGGTCTCTGCCCATAGCCTTTACAAGTGGGTAAATGCGGTCAAGCCGGACAAGAGTGACCAGCAAGCCGCTGATCTGGTCGAGGCCAAGTGGGATGTCTGCCGCCCAGCGTTTATGAGCGACAAACGGCAGCGGCACCAACGATCACGATCGTCGGCAATTGTTTGATCACCACACCGGGGAGGCTGCAGCCGGGGCTATGCAGCACGGCGAGCGGCCCGGGATGTGTGTCCCGTCGGTGGAGCGCTGGCCCGGCCTAGATCCGGAACCGCCCCACCACCTGACGTAGCCGTTCGCCGGTGCGCGCGACCTCTTCGCTGGACTGCCGCGTCTGCTCCATGCCACTGGAGCTGTTGCGCGCCGCTTCCACGATGGCCGTGATGTTACGGTTGATCTCCTCGGCCACCTGGCTCTGCTCTTCCGCCGACGTGGCGATCTGGGTGATCTGCTCGTGAATCCGTCCAACCTCGTGCTTGATGGTTTCAATTGACTCCCCGGCGGTGCGGGCGCGTTCGAGGTTGCGCTCGGAACGCGCCCGCGAATTCTGCATGGTCTCCACGGCCGTGTCCGTCTCGCTGCGCAGGTTGCCGATGATCTCGCGGATCTGGCCAGCGGACTCGTTGCTGCGCTTTGCCAGCCCTCGGACCTCGTCGGCCACCACGGCGAAGCCGCGTCCGTGCTCCCCCGCGCGAGCCGCCTCGATGGCCGCGTTGAGCGCCAGCAAGTTGGTCTGCTCCGTGACCTCGTGAATGACGTCCAGCACCGTCTCGATTTCGCGGCTACGCTCGGCCAGCGCCGTTACCGCCTGCGACGTGGCATCAATATCCTCGGCCAGCGTCTGCATGGATTCGAAGTTCTCGCTGACGTGCTCATGCCCCGCCCGGGCGCTGCTGTCCGCCTGCCCGGCCGCCTGCTGCACCGTACTACCGTTTGCCGAAATCTCCTGGATGGTCGCGGTCATCTCGTTGATGGCCGACGCGATCTGGTCCGTCTCGTCGCCCTGTTTGCGGACGATATCCCGCGTACTGGTGGCGACCTGCTCCAGCTCCGTTGCTGCGGAGGCGAGCTCATGGGTCGTGCCATCAACGTCGCTGATCGCCGACTGGACCTTGTCCACGAAGCCGTTGAAGCCGGTGGCGAGCTCCGCCATCTCGTCGCGCCCCTGCACCGGCAGGCGCTGGGTGAGATCGCCCTCGCCAGCGGCGATGTCGCGCATCCTGTCGGTCAGCGTTCGGATCGGTCGGGTGAGATAACGGGCAAAAACCAGGGCGACCCCGATCACCAGCGCAATGACCACCAGTCCCGCGACCACCATTTGCGTGGTCATCCGGTTCGCGGCGGCCAGCATTTCATTGCGCGGGATCACGCCGATGAAGCGCCAGCCCAGCTCCGGTGAGGTGTAGACGTTGGCCTGGTATGCCTCGCCGTCCAGCGACACCGTGAGGCTACCGTCCGCGGCGGCTGCGAGCGTGGAGTACCCTTCGCCGTCCAGTGAACGGATATCCTCGAACGCATGCTCGGGGTTTTGCGGGTCCACCAGCACCGTGCCGCTGTCCTCGATCACCATGAGATAGCCCGAGTCACCGAACTCAATCTCGCTAACCCGCTCGCGCAGTTGCTCCAGGGATATATCCACGGACTGCACACCGACAATGTCACCGTCGCCGCCCTCGATGGTGCGGGCCAGACCGACCAGAGCCACATCATCAACGTCGAAGTAATATGCATCGGTGAGCACCACCTGACCGGGATCATCCGTGGCCGCCTGATACCAGGGGCGCTCCCGGGGATCGAAGCCCGCGGAGATCTCTCCCTCGGGCCACTGTGCGTAACCACCGTCAGGCGTGCCCATGTATACGTATTCGAATGCGGGGTTGGCCTCACCGAGACGCCGGTAGTGCTCGAAGATCTCCCCCTCCACACCACCGGCTTCAGCCCCCTCCAGCGGGGTTACCTCACGGGTGTCCACGTAGCTGCTTAGTTGTCCATCGGCGTCGCCCAAGACGGGAAGCCGGGCGAGATACTCCAGGCTCTGTCTGGCGTGCTGGATGAATTCAGTGGTGGCGAAATCGATCTGGCGGATTTCGCGTGTACTCGCCTGGGAAAAGGCCTCGACCCCACTGATACGGGCCTCGCGTATGGCGAGAGCTGAAGTGGCCCCCAAATTTTGGACAGGTGCCTAAGCTCTGATTCATCATCTCCACAAGGAGGAGAATCATGAGCAAGAAACGCAAGCAATACAG
>NZ_FOEG01000022.1 GCF_900110585.1 Aquisalimonas asiatica
CTCGAACCCCGGCAGCCCACTGATCGCGTCCAGATCCAGCAGCTCCTGCATCACAAACTTCATGTCCCGCGTCGGGGCGGTGTAGTCGGTCATGGCTCGGATCTCCGTCGGATTCAGTTGATTACCAGTACCGGGCAATCGGCGTAATGCACCACCTTGTTGCTCACACTGCCCATGATGAGCTCGCGGAAGCCGGTGAGGCCGCGGCGGCCGATGACCACCAGTGGCGCATCCAGCGTCCGGGAATGCTCGATGATGCAGTGGGCGGGGTCGCCAGCGGCGACCTCGGTCCGTGTTTCCACGCCCGCCGCTTTCAGGCTGTCGGCCGCTTTGTCGGCGATCTCGGTGGCCTGTCGGCGCCGGTCGTCCATGATGTCCTTACGGCTCACCTGGCCCGTGGCCATCAACTCCGACGGCATGATGTCGCGATCCACCGCCACGGACATGACGACGACGCGGGCGCCACTGGCCGCGGCCAGGTCCCGGGCCGCATCCGCCGCACGGGCGGCGGTATCCGAACCATCCACCGGCACCAGAATCGTCCTGTAGAAACCCTGTTCACTCATGATGTCTCTCCTCCCGAGGCGGGGCGCCGCCGGAACGGCGCCCCGGTTCCGGCCTCACTCCTGATCTTCGGCTCGCTGGGCGGGGCGGCGACCGTGTTCATCCCGCGGCTCGCGACCGAAAAGGTTGGTCTTCTCCACCAGGATGTACAGCAACGCCCCGGCGGCAAGCCCCCAACCGGCGCCGTAGACGGCCAGCACCACGGCCATGACGCCACCGACACCGCGCTCCACCTGGGTCTCGAGCTGCTCAAGGCCCACCATGATGCAAATGTAGCCGGTGAGCAGCAGCGTCAGCGACAGCGCGATGGGCAGCACCGGCTGGAAAAACGACACCAGGGGCAGGATGAACAGCGCGATGAACCCCGTGACCCAGAACGTGCCCGAGCCACTGTAGATGGACTCCATGGCATTGCGGCCGTACTTGTAGCGCTCGGCCATGGTGGCCGCCACCGCCGTCCAGATCGGACCGGCCAGCCCGGGGTACGGCGCGAAGAACGCGTGCAGGGCGTTACGGATCGCGGTGATGATGTGGACACGGTCGATGTCCGTCTCGATCTTTTCGTCCTCACGCAGGTGGTCCACCCGGTCCAGCAGGGTTTTGCCGACGATGATGTCGCCAAAGGCGATGATATAGGCAATCAGCGCGGTGGGGATGGCCAGCAGGAAGATATCCAGCCCCGGGAAACCCACGACGAACGGCAGGTAACCCCACATCTCACCGAAAGCCGGCTGCGTAATGCCGAACTCCACGTCCGGGAACGGGTACTCCATCACCAGAAAGCCGACGATGATCGCCACCACCATGCCCGGCACCATGCCGTAGTTCGCGATCTTGCGGGCAAGATCGGACTTGTCCACCAGGTGCTTGAAGGAGAGGCTGAACATCAGATAGGCGCACACCAGACCACCGATGATGAGCGAAATGGGTGTCTCGGCCATGCGCCCCCCTTCCTCGATCTCGCCGATGATCGCGGCAACACCGGCACCAATGATGATGCCGCCCTTCATGGACCGGGGGATGATATTCACCAGGGTGGTGCCCAGGCGCGTAATCCCGAGGATCAGGAAGATCAGGAACACCAGGAACTGCAGGGCGAACATCGCCTGGATGGCCTCCGTCCCCGGCTCGAAATCACCGAGAAACAGCACCACCACGGGGATCGCTGGTGTGATCCAGCCGGGCACGAAGGGGATGCCCAGCAGCGCGGGCAGCATGAAGCCGATGCCGCACACCACCACATAGGCCAGCGCCACATCGTAGGGCAGCCCCAGATACTGCTCCAGCAGCGGAATCATGCCCAGGCTGACCACGAACATGATCAGCGCCTGGACCATTTCCGCCGTCTCCCACCGGTAGTGGACGAAAGGCAGACGGATCTTGAAGGGGCCGGCAGGCCAGTAAGGCTGCTCCTCCCCGTGCTGGCGCTTGTAGAGTTGCATCGATTCTCCTCCGTACTCTTGATGGAATAATGGGGCGGCACGCCGCCCCGCGCCGCCGTTGCGCGGCAGCCCGGGGCGACGGGTCAGGCCATGGCCGGCCTAGAGGTCTTTCGCCTGATCGCGCAGCCGGAACTTCTGGATCTTGCCCGTGGACGTCTTGGGGAGGTCGCAGAACACGACTGTTTTCGGGGCCTTGAATGTGGCCATGTTCTCCCGGCAGAAGTTGATGATGTCCTGCTCGGTCACCGCCTCCTGGCCGGGGTGCAGGGTGACGAAGGCGCAGGGCGTCTCGCCCCACTTGTCGTCCGGGCGGGCAACCACGGCCACTTCCATGACCGCCGGGTGCCGGTAGAGGGTGTCCTCCACCTCGATGGTGGAGATGTTCTCGCCCCCGGAGATGATCACGTCCTTGAGCCGGTCCTT
>NZ_FOEG01000023.1 GCF_900110585.1 Aquisalimonas asiatica
ATGGCCTTCTATAGCTGGTACATGGACCGTAGCAAGCCGTTGCCGCCGGATGAGGTGTTCGACCCCTACCGTGAGCGTGACGAAGAGCGGCGGCTGCGCGAGTACGGTCCGGAGGTGGTTCGGCAGTTTCCTGCATCGTTGACCGGACCCGGCACGCGCCTGGTTACTCGAATGGGGATGGCTGGATTCCGATAGAGCGCTGTTTGTCCTGATCGGGTGTCGCTAGCGGCTCTGTATGGTGAGGTACAGAGCCAGGGAGAGGAAAGGAAAGCAATGGATTTTGCACAGCTGCCGAAGCCTGTTGCGCGGTGGTGGTTACGTATGGTTATTGCCAAGCGTGCGCGTTCAAAGAGGCCTGTTTACGTCCCATCGAAGATCGGACTCGGTCTTGGTGAATATCATAAATATCATGGGGGGTCGTTTCGCGTAAACGATAAGGTCTTGGAGGTTCCTTGGGTTGGTGATTATTGGCTTGAGGTTGTTGGTGGAGTTTTTTTGTGTAGCATTTTTCTTGTTATGGCTTATTTTGGGCTTTATAGCGTCACCTCTTCTGTTCTTGATGGGAGGGTATTGTATTACCATGCTTCGGATGATATTAACTACTTGACTGTTCTTATTCTTGTTTCCGTCTCCCTGGTTATGGCTATAATAGCGTTATTGGTTTCCTATTATTCTTGGTTGTGTTTCCATATATTAAAATCTCGTTTGGTCCGGAAAGGAAGGGGCGAACCCGCCCTTCGAATTGTCTTTGACCGAGAGAAAGGCCAGGTGTTGCTGCCCCCTGTGGGCCGGGGGGAGTACGAAACGGTGGATTGGGAAGATCTTGTTGTCTGCGATGCTGGTGTGCCCAAGCCCCATGGCGGGGCGCATAAGCTCATCAAGGCGTTACGCCCCGGTGACCATAAGGCGGTCACCATTGACGGTGACTGGCCGGACCGGGAGCAGTTCTGGGCGCTTTGTTGCTGGTACATGGACCGGAGTAAGCCGCTGCCGCCGGATGAAGTGTTCGACCCCTACCGCGAGCGTGACGAGGAGCGCCGTCTTCGCGAGTTCGGTCCGGAGGTGGTGCGGCAGTTTCCGGCGTCGTTGACCGACAGACGTATGGGTGGCGCCTGGCGTGGTGATGCATTTGGCATTCGCGCGGAGCAATGAGACAGGGCTTGAGTCGTTTTGATGTCTCGTGAGAACGGCAGAACATTGTAGTAGCGGGCTTGTAGCCAAGGAGTGGCGAAAATGTTCGATTTCGGGCAGCTGCCAACGTGGTTGAGGCGGGCAACATGGGGTTGGAGGCTCGTGCGGCATGTGCGATCAAAAAAGTCGTTGTGTAAATCCGCAAGCAAGTTGCCAAGTCTAGATCTCGCTGATCGGGAGAGGGAGTCTTTCGGCAGTCATGGGGGGCGGGCAGACGACAAGCGAGTCGAATTCCTTTACCGTAACGACTCCTTTCTTGCTTCCTTCTTCGTTATTGTGTTTTCTGTTTTCGTTATTTTGGGTGTGTATATTTTTATATTTCCTACTTATGAGGTGCTACATAACAATATCTTTCATGAGCGCGTTGTTTTGTATCAGTCTTTTTTCATGCTTCTTCTTTTTTTGTTTTTTCTGTTCTCTTTGTTTTTGGTTTTCACTCGCTTTTTCTTTCTTCTCTCTCTGTGTGTCACGTCTTCCTCAGGCTTTTCGGTAAACGACGCCACCATGTCGTGACCTTTGATAGAGAAAGAGGTGTTGTCGCTCTCCCGCCGATTGGTTTTCGTGGTTACGACGAGGTCCCGTGGGAAAATCTCGTAATTGTGAACTTCTACACGCCAAAGATGTACGGCGGTGTTTTCAAGGCTATAAAAGCCTTCAGGCCAAGTGATCTGCGTTTGATAACGTTGAACGAGGACTTTCCGGATGAGGCGATGGCCTTCTATAGCTGGTACATGGACCGTAGCAA
>NZ_FOEG01000024.1 GCF_900110585.1 Aquisalimonas asiatica
CACAGGCGCTGGAGACGGTCTGGCGACCGCGTGGCTGGCTCCGTTGGCTGCAGTGGCTGGATCGTTGACAGGTCGCATGTGAACGCCTCATGAACCCAGGGAAGGTGCAGGAGTGAAGCGCTGTATCATGTGGTGTGCCCTGACGCTGAGCGTGCTGGGCATTGTCTTCTTTATCGTGCCCAACTCCACATGGAATGACGTTCAGCTTGGCTGGCCGCAGCCGGGGCCGGCGCAGGTGGTCAGTGTCTCGGAGGACGGGCGCTGGGTGGTGAGCTCGCACGCGGACAACCGGATTGTGCTGTGGGATGTCGAGGAGCGGCGCAGCGAGGTGGTGAGTGACGATGGCAATGCTTACTCAGCATATTTTATTAGCGGGCACGATGCGTTTCTCTGGCAGGGCTTGGATGGGGTAGTGCGTATACAGGATGTCCAGGGTGGAGTCATAGACCGTTTCAAGCATCTTCCGGTGTACGGACATGTAATCGGAAGTGATTTAGAAACCTATATTTCCGCAGATGAAGAGTACCGTATCTACCGAAACTGGGGTGAAGATAAGAGTGTCGTAAAATACGACGACGATCGGCCTGCATTTCTGGGGAGCTTGCTCAATCTGGTGGTGTTGGAGCAGTCGGGTTATCTGCTTTCGATTGGGCATGGTTCAGATTTGGATAAGCGACCGATCGAGGCTGATAACCCAAAGGGGCGGAACGCTTATGGGGGGCTAGCTTATGATGGTCCGGTCTTATGGAATTTGTCGACGTGGGAGCCCTTGGTTAAATTCCACGGGCTCTACGGCAAAGCTCATGGAGATCTGAGTCCGGATGGCGAGTATGTAGTAGCTGCGGACGAAAGAGGAATCGCCCGCGTGTGGGAGACTGCGACGGGTCAGGAGCGGTGGTTGTTGGCGAGCTATAACTTCGGGCTTCGGCGGCATACGGAAGGCGGTGATATAGAGCGGGACGATAGTGGTCTGATTGACCTTCCGGATGGATGGAGGACATTGCCCGAGGAAAATGTCGGCGTGCAGTTCGTGGCCGATGAGTGGTTCGTAAGGGTGCCGAAGGGCCACCCATATGCCGCGCTCTACCACATCGACAGCCCCTGGCATCAGGCGTTTTTTGATCTTGGCGATGACCCGCCGCCGGCGACGGATCGTTACATCCCCTCGGTGGACGCGACGCCGGAAGCGCATGTTCTGGTCACCGGGCAGCGTTATCCCCATGGCGGCATCAACGTCTACCGGTTCGACCCGGAGACACAGGCGCTGGAGACGGTCTGGCGACCACGTGGCTGGTTGCGTTGGTTGCAGTGGCTGGATCGTTGACAGGTCGCACGTGAACGCCTCATGAACCCAGGGAAGGTGCAGGAGTGAAGCGCTGTATCAAGTGGT
>NZ_FOEG01000025.1 GCF_900110585.1 Aquisalimonas asiatica
TGAGGTGGACCCAATCAGTTGGACAACCTGATGGTGTCCCTAAGCTATGATCCGGTTGTTTCCCTGGCTCAGGCTGCCAAGGATATGGATTGCCCGTAGTACACCTCATCGGGCGTTTGGTAATCAAGGGTTTGGTGGTACCGGGTCTGATTGTAATGCCGGAAGTACCGGTGGAGCGCCTGCTTCAAGTGTCGGCCATCCTCGAAGGCAGTGAGGTAGACGCACTCGTGTTTGACGCTGCGCCAGAGCCGTTCCACGAAGATGTTGTCATGGTAGCAGCCCTTGCCGTCCATACTGATCCGGATGCCATACTCTTTGAGAACGCTTGTGAAGGCCTCGCTGGTGAACTGGACACCCTGATCAGTATTGAAGATTTCCGGCGTTCCATGGCGCTGTAGAGCCTCCTCCAGGGCATCGACACAAAAGTCTGTATCCATGGTGTTGGAGACCCGCCAGGACAGCACCTTGCGGCTGTACCAGTCGATGATGGCGACCAGATACATGAAGCCCCGGGCCAGCGGCACGTAGCTGATGTCAGTTGCCCAAACCTGGTTGGGACGATCGATCTTCAAGCCCTTGAGCAGGTACGGGTACACCTTGTGCCCGTCGCCCGGGATGCTGGTTCTGGGGCGCGGATAAACCGCCTGAATGCCCATGGTGCGCATCAACCGCTGCACCCGCTTCCGGTTGACCCGGTAGCCCTGGTGCTGCAAGTGGACCCGCATCTTACGAGAGCCATAATACGGCGTTTTCAGGTGCTGCTGATCAATCAGGTACATCAGGTCCAGATCCTCCTGACATTGCTCACGAGGGACGTAGTACACCGATGAGCGGCTCAGCTTGAGCAGCTCGCACTGGCGCGAAAGACTGATTTGGGGATGACCACGCTCGATCATCGCCAACCGCTGTTGACGGCTTACTGATCGAGCTTGCGCGACAAAAAATCGCGCTCCACCGTCAGTCGACCGATCTCGCGGTAAAGCTCGTCTGTGCTGGGCTCATCGGATTGCTTGCCGGCCTTCCTCTTGCCTTCGAAGAGGTCTGGAGCGTTCTCCAGCAGCTCGCGCTTCCAGGTACTGACCATGGTGGGGTGAATCTGGAATCGGGCGGCGATCTCGGATGTGGTCTGGTCACCCTTGAGGGCGGCCAGAGCGACTTTGGACTTGAACGATGGGCTGTATTGCTTGCGTTTCTTGCTCATGATTCTCCTCCTTGTGGAGATGATGAATCAGAGCTTAGGCACCTGTCCAAAATTTGGGGGCCACTTCA
>NZ_FOEG01000026.1 GCF_900110585.1 Aquisalimonas asiatica
GCCTACCCCTGGGGCCGCACCCGTGAGCAGGCCCTGGCGTCGGGCTGGCGCCCATCGGGCGTTGGCGAGGGGGATTGGCGCACGGCCAAGTCGGTGTAGCCGTAGGGTGGACTTCCAAGTCCACCATTATCGAATGGCGCCGTTTTCATTGTTGCACATAGGATTCAGTTCAACGGGAGCGCTGGAGGGTGGTTCGCTTTTGGCATGGAGCAAGGTATGACAAAGGACGGGTCGGAAGCCACGTATTACACGGACACGGCATTCACCGGTTATCGGCATGAGGATCTGTCGGCAGGGCGGAATCTCGAGTCGATGGGGTATTTTCAGCGCGCCTCGTTCGGGACGCGCCTGCCTTTGCTGGGGCCGCAATGCCGGGAGTATGTCGCTGTTGGCGCTTACGCTTCAGCAATGGATATCGTAAAGGGATTGCCACCGGAAGAGCGCGAGAGGAGGTTGGATAATAATGACAGCCACAAACATCGTCGATGGGCGTCAGGCGCTGACCCTCTGGTGATTGTGGCGCTTATTGGGAATGTTTCCATCTATTTGGCCATACTTTGTCCTTTTGCGGCTTTTATGATTGTTATTTTTTCGTTTGGAGAAATGGTTGGTGTTGTCAAAGATATGGCCTGGATTTTGGTGTTTTTCTTGTTGATGGTTTCTGTGTGGTTTCTGAGTATGTTCGCTGTTAATTCTGGGTTTTTGGGCTTCGGGCGCGATACGCGTTTTCAGCGCTGCACCGGGATGGTTAGTCTTTGGGCTGGTCGCAGGGTTGGGCGCTTGGAGCTGCCGTTCGAGGAGTTCGAGGCGTTTGCGGCACCAACGTCCACCGCAGTGGGTACGTATCGGTACCGTCTGGTGCTCGTGCACCGGAGCACGGACTACACGGTGGCTTACCCGGGTGAGCAGCTTGAAGTGTGGGAGACCCAGCTGGTGTGGGAAGAGCTGCAGCAGTTCATGGACGTGCGCGAGCCACTACCGGATATCCCCGAGCTTGAGGGTGTACGTCATAGAGATCCGGTGACAGCCGTGCATGACAGCGAGTCGGGCCGTCCAGAATCGTACTGGTTGGAGCTGTCGGACGATCACGTATCGGCCCTTCACGAACAGGCCCGAAGGTCCGCCGAAGTCTACCCCTGGGGTCTGACGCGCGATCAGGCGCTGGCGTCGGGTTGGCGCCCATCGGGCGTTGGCGAGGGCGACTGGCGCACGGCCAAGCCGGCGTAGGTGGGTGTGTTCATGGATGGTGGATCTGAAGATCCACCCTA
>NZ_FOEG01000027.1 GCF_900110585.1 Aquisalimonas asiatica
GCCCCAAGGGCGGCATCAACGTCTACCGCTTCGACCCGGAGACCCAGACCCTCGATGCGGAGTGGACGCCCCGGGGCTGGTTCGCGTTTTGATGGGCGTGGTGCTGCGAGGCGCTGGGTTGCTGATGCTGGCTGCGGCGCTGTCGGGCTGTTCGCTGATCCAGCCCGGTCCGGCGCAGGTGGTGAGCGTCTCGGATGACGGCCGCTACGTGGTGAGCTCCCACGACAACCGGCGGTTGATCCTGTGGGACACGGAGGAGCGCCAGCGCAGCGTGGTGAGCCGCAATGCGAACATTTACTCGGCGCACTTCGTTTCAGGGCGGGACGACACGTTCCTGTGGCAGGACCTGGACGATGTGGTGCACGTGCAGACGGTGGATGGGGAGGTGCTGGAGTCGTTCGAGCACTTCCCGACCTACGGCCACGTCATGGGGTCGGACCTCAAGACCTACTTCGCCTCGGATGCGGAGTTCCACATCTACCAAGGGTGGGGAACTGACAAAGAACCCGTCAAAGTCGATGGGCAGGGTGCACGGTTTCAGGGCACTCTCTTGAACTTGGTGCTTGACGAGAGCGGAGAACAGTTGCTCTCAGTCGGCCATGCGGGCGTATTTGAAGAGGACGCCGTAGACAAGCGCGACCCTCTGGAAGCAACTCGAACTGGATACTTCAACGGACCAACCTTGTGGGACGCTGGAAGCTTGAAGCCTCGCTACTCGTTCCCCGGTCTTTTTGGTAAGGCCCACGGCGACATCAGCCCGGACGGACAGTACGTTATCGCCGCCGGCGAGAACCGCTGGGGTTTCATGTGGGAGACCGATACAGGCGAACGCCGCTGGCAGCTTGCGAACTACTGGTATGGCAAGCCGCGGCGCGATGTGGACGTACCTGAAGGCAAGGAGCGCCGCGATCTGCCCGCAGAGGAGCGTCTCAAGCTGGACCGGCTGATCGACATCCCCGAGGGTGGCCGGGAAGGTGAAGAGGGCCATATGCGTGGAGCGCAGGTCGGGGCACTGTT